>JAYTWO010000399.1:0-3394 GCA_043743415.1 Planctomycetota bacterium | reverse complement strand
CTCTCTTCAATTCCCCGCCAACTCACCACATCGACCTTCCTGCCGAGCAACACCTCGAATTCCTCGCGCATGTCGATGTACTTGCAGCCCCAATCGCCGGCGTCGTTGCCCTCGAACCGCACGAGAAAGTCCACGTCGCTCCGCGCCGGGTCGAAGTCGTCGCGCAACGCAGACCCAAACACCGCCAGCTCGCTCACGCCATGCTTCTGGCACACGCGGGCGATGGCCTCCAGCGGCAGGTCAATGCGAAGTTGTTCCGGTCGCGTCAAAATCATGTTCACATCCTCAGACTATGGCCTGTCGCTACCTCGCGTCTTCGCGCGGCAGCCGCCCACTCACCCCGCATGATCCGGGTGCGTGCTGGCGAAGGCATAGATCGTCGGCGCGGCAGGCGGGCGTGGGGGGAAGAACTGAATAACCATCACTCACTCCGTGATCATCCGTGACAAATCATCGCCCGTGATCGCCCAAAGCGCGTCGCCGAATCTTCACATGTTTTCCGATGCGTCTGGCGACAAGCACAAAGGGGGGCGTCACTTCGAGGTCCGCATCCAATACAGCCTGAATCATTCCCATCGTGAAGTGGGCGTCGATATGGCCGGGTCGCAGGAATACCAATCCGACCAGTGGCTCATTCTGAAGGATGGCCAACGTCCCAAAGTCGCTGTCATGGGTGACAATGACGCGCCCCAGCGATGTGGCCCAGCGGAGCAGTTCAACGTCGCTGGCACCCACCCGGTGGCTTTCAACGACGTCGATCACGTCGAAGCCCATCCGGCGTAAACCCGCCACCACGTCGGGATCGACGTTTTCATCCGTCATCAGCGGGAACTGGCGCAACTTCAAACGCTCACCTCGGCGTCAGTCAGCACTTCGTTGCGAACCGCCGAAGCGGCATAGGCCAGCGCCTGTTCCACATCGGCGGCGTTCAGATGCGGATGCTTGCGGAGGATGTCATCCCGCGTCGCCCCGGAAGCCATCCATTCCAGGATGAGCTCCACACTGATCCGCGTTCCGCGGACGATCGGCTTGCCGCCGAGGATCGCCGGGTTGGAAACGATTCGGTCAAACATCAGCAGACTCCTTGTCCCAGTTGTTTCGCAAAACTTCTCGTTCACAACGTTTCATGATAGCCGGACACATATCGATTGACAGCATCCAGGCGATCCAGTCGGCGGTGACTCGTTCGGTGTCACCCACCTTGAGCAATCCTTCATGATCCGGGTGCGTGCTGGCGAAGGCGTAGATCGTCGGAGTGGCGGTGGGACGAGCGGGGAAGAAGTCTTGCAGTGCCATGGTTTGTTTTCTAACTCATCTAGGATCGGGCAGAGCGTCCCGGATTCGCCTCAGCTCGTCGATCAACGCGGGCATTCGCGCCGTCACGGTCGAGTGAACCCGTATCACGTCCACGCGGTCGTAACCATGGATCAGGATGTCACGCATGCCCGCCATCTCGCGCCACGGCACCTGAGGGTTGTCTTGCCGAAGCCGTTCCGACAATCGTTTGGTCGCCTCGCCGACGATCTCGATCCGGCGGATGATCGCATCCTGCTTCTCTTGGTCGGCTGTCAGTTCGTCCACCGCCAGCGTTCCTAGATAGCTCATCGCGAGCTCGAACGATTCTACGATGTCGTGCAGAAAGGCTTTGTCATGCGACATAGATCGTCCTTGCGTGCTGGAGAATGTGATTTCGTCGGTAGGGATTCGTACTCTGCTCGATGCCGCCCCAGTCGACCACATCCACGTCCCGATTTACCAACGCCCCGAACTCGTCCTTCAAGTCGAGAAACTTCCCCATCCAGGGGCCGGCGTCGTTGTCGATGAACCGCACGAGGAAATCGACATCACTGTGGGCCGGGTCGAAATCGTCGCGCAGCACCGACCCAAACACCGCTAGCTCGCTCACGCCATGCTTCTGGCACACGCGGGCGATCGCCTCGAGCGGCAGGTCGATGCGAAGTTGTTCCGGTCGCGTCAAGATCATGTTTACATCCTCTATTCCTCGTCATCGACATCGGAGATAGCCTCGTCAGTGGCACCGCCAGTGATGTCCATCGGGCGCACGATCTTCTCGATGAACGCGATCTCACTTTCGGAGAGGCCATACTTCGCATAGAGGTCACTGTCCGTCCATTGCTTGGTCCAAGCTTGGGTCGGCACGAACGTGTAGACTTTTCGAGTGACGTGTTGTGATGGTTTGTGCAGAAGAATCAGGAGTCGAGTCAGTCGGCATGTGATGTAAGAAAGCGCGCTCTCGGCTTGGCTCCTCGAGTCGAACGGGCCGATGCAGAGGTAGGTTTCTGACGAGATGGAACCCGGTTCGCCGATGAATGGTGTGCTAATGATTCGATGCGGGTACGTGTCTTTGTTGCCAGTCCCTGGGGCAGCGTAGCCCATGAATAGCTTCCACTTGTCGATGAGATTGGCACCCGTTGATATTGAGTCCCTAGTGACGTAGCCCGTGCTGCCATTCTGATAGATCAGGACGTCACCGGCACGCTTAACTGTCTTTCCTTTGAACGTTGTTTCTAGCCCGAACGGCTTTCTCGAGCTCACCAGTCGGTCAAAACGCTGACTTTCTGGCAGGGACAGCGACTTCGATTTTCCGATCTCGACAGCAGCGACCTTCTTGAGGATCGAAAGCCCTTCGTTGAACCGAATGAACACGTCCACTCCCTCTTCAAGAAGGGGCCGACTCGCTGTCGAGACGGGCCAGTCCTTGAAATGAGTGGTGACTCGGCAAGACCCGGGATTGTCCCGGTCCCAAAGGAAATAACAAACGCCGCCTTTGAGGCCGATCCCTTGGAAGACATCCGATGCGCTGAGATAATCGTCGATTGATCGTAGGCGATTGTCGGTGAGCATCGATTCCCTGAACTCATCCAGCCCCTTGCCACCAGCGAACCAACGGGCGGGAATGACCATCGTCAGGTAACGAGGTTCGAGTTTCTTCGCCTGTTGCACGAACTGGTGATAGATCGGCGAAGCGCTGCGACCGAAGCCCCCGTCGCTCAACTGGTACGGCGGGTTCCCGATGATGACATCGAACTTCACGTTGAATACCTCTGTCGGGTCGATGCCGTGGATGAAGGGGTAGGCGTAAGCTTCGAGGGCTGCGTCGCGGTCGTATTCACCTTGGTTCGCACCGCAGGCTGCGCACTTGCCGCTGGCGTTCCAAGTATGCGAGGTCTTGGGCAGGCGAATGTTGCCGTCCGGCTTGGTGAACGCAGTCGCAATACTGTACTTGCCATCCGCCTTCTTCGAGCAGTAGACACTCCGCCGACTGAGCATCGCGGTGAGTTCGGTGATCGCCAGCCCGAAGACTTGCTTGGTCAGGATGTGGTTGATGCGGGCTTGCTCATCAGGCATCTGGTCTTTGAGACCGGCGTTGAGT
>JAYTWO010000398.1:0-3224 GCA_043743415.1 Planctomycetota bacterium | reverse complement strand
CCAGTCGCCCCCGGCCCATGTCACTCGCTCTCGACGCGCGAACGTCGCTCGGGACGGGCAATTGTGCCCGTCCTACGGTGGTGGGCGAAGCCCACTCCGCGACTTTGTGCCTTCGTGCCTTTGTGTGAGACATTCCTGCCAGAGTCAAAGTGACACACTGGCCAAGCCGGTGATTGCACCTCGTCGACCCTTCCAATTCGCGGGGGATTTCATGACGATGGTCTACACTTGGCGGATGTGGTCCGAACAGAGTCGGTGCATCACCTCCTGCCGGGAGAGTCGCCTTTCGCTCCGCGAAAGGACGTTCTGTCGGGGAGCGAAGGACGACTCTTCAGGACGCCTCGATCCGCTCTGTCCCCAACCCCTTGGCGAGCCTGCCCCATGCTGAAGCGCATCACGATCAATCGCGTCGATTCGCTGTCCGCCGGGAAGGTTCTGGGGGGGCTGTATACCGTCATCGGTTTGTTTGGCGGGATGTTCATGGGGGCCACGATGATGATCGAGAACGCGGTCATTCGGGGGAACGGACAAGCTAGTTTCGGAGTGATCCTGGGAGCCATGATGCTGGTCGTGGCCCCGATCGGTTGCGGATTGTTGGGCTTCATCAGCGGTGTGTTGATGTCGCTGTTTTACAATCTGGCAGCTGGTTACATGGGCGGATTCGTGTTGGAGGTTGTCGACGACAGTGAAGACGACGAAGACTGAAGAATTACCCGTGGGATAGGCTTCCAGCCTGTCATTTGTCATCTTCAACAGACGACAGGCTGGAAGCCTGTCCCACGCCAGAAAGGAACACAGCATGCAACTCGGACTCATCAACTCTGCCTGGGCTCAAGCCGGTCGCGGCACGGCTTGGGGCATTGCCAAGACCAAAGAGATCGGGTTCGACTCGATCGACATCTTTGCCGATCCGCTCGACATCGATATCCGCGAACGCCAGCTGATCCGCACCGAGTGCGCGCGGCACGGTCTGCCGATCATCTCGGTCTGCTGCGTGGCGACGGGGCTGGTGGACTTCAACCCCAGCGTGCAGCGGTTTCATTTGGAGCGGTGCGAGGCGTACCTCGATATGGTGTACGAGTTCGGCGGGCAGAATCTGCTGCTGGTCCTCGGTGAGTACATCTGGAAGCAGGAGGTGATCCCGCCCGCCGAGCAGTGGCGGACGGCGGTCGAGAACTGCCGCAGGTTGGCCGATCATGCGGAGTCGTTGGGGTTGCAGATTGCTCTTGAGCTGGAGCCGTTCCCGCTGTCGCTGCTGAATGATGTCGACTCGATGGCCCGGTTCATCAGCGATGTGGGGCATCCGGTCTTGGGGGCGAACATCGACATCTCGCACTTGGCCTTAGCGAAGGTGGCTCCCGAGGAGTTGCAGCGGCTGCGGGGGAAGTCGTTCCATGTGCATATCTCCGACTGCGACGGCAAGAAGCATGGCGACCTGCCACCGGGTCGCGGCGTGGTGCAGTTCGAGCCGTACCTGGAGCAGATCCGCGACCTGGGGATTCCGGGGGCGATGTCGATTGAACTCGAATACAGCCCCGAGCCGGACCAGATCGAAGCCTGGGTCCGCGAGGCGTATGAGTCGACCGCGGCCTTGATGCGAAAGTGTGGGCTGCGGGATTGAGCGAGCCGCCTCCCCGTGGGTCACTCCCTGAGAATCACCCCGTCGCCACGTTCGCCAGAACGTGGGGAGCGCGGCATGGGCTGGTCATTGCCGTGGGGGCGTTGACACTCGCGTCACTGATCATGCTAATGACACCATCGATCCCGTTGGGCGTGCCGGGGGAATGGACTTGGGCGAGGCGGTCATGGACTGATATCGACCCGCTGGCCTGTTTCTGGAGCATGCTGATCTGTGCCGGTTATTGGCGAGCGGTCCAATGGGGAGAGTCCCGTAGCCTGGCCCCCCAGGCCCAGGCGTCCAGTCGCGATATCGACCGCACTCAGCCTTCGAAGCTCGCCCGGACCTGGGGGTCCAGGCTACGGGATGTTCGGGTGGCCGGATTGTGCGTGCTGGCGTTCGCCTGGCTGTTCGGGATGCTCAGCATCCAACCCGAGTATCAAGGCATTGCGCGGTCCCCAACGGTCCTGTATTACAATCGCACCGAAGGGTATTTCCATCAGGCGGCCTTTGAGGTGCGGGACTCGCGGGAGTTCCTCAGCGGGTATCGCGATTCGATCTCCAGCGGGGACGACCCGGACCGGTATCTCCATTTAGGGACGCACCCGCCGGGATTAACGCTGGCCTATCGTGTTCTGCTGGTCGGCTTCGAACGCTATCCCCGAGTGGCTGAGGCTCTGATCGCGATGGAGCCCTCCCGGTTTCGCGAGGGAATTGATGCCTTGCGGCAATTCCCCACGCCGCGCGGCCAGCCGCTCAGTTCCGCCGAAGAGGCCACGCTTTGGGCGGCGACGTTGCTCACGCTTCTGGCTGTGGCGGGAGCGTGTTGGCCGATTTACTGCCTCACGCTGCGGATGAGTGATCGCGTCACGGCGTGGCGGGCGGCTGCGCTGTGGCCTCTGGTGCCGAGCTTGCTCGTGTTCTTTCCGAAGTCGGATTTGCTCTGCCCGGTGATTGCGTTGACGAGTTGCTGGCTGTGGCTGGATGGTTGGTCGCGGTTGCGATGGGAGCGGTGCGGGCTGGCGGGGGCGGGGTTCTTTGTGGGGCTGATGCTGACGCTGGCTCTGGCCCCGGTGGCGTTGCTGCTGGTCGTACAGACGGTGCTGGAGCGCTGGACTCGGCGGGTGGAGTTCCGGGATCGCCGCGTCTGGGCGGATGTCGCCACCGTTCTGGCGGCAGTAGGGGGGTTCCTGGTGCCCCTCGTCGGGTTGTCGGCGTGGGGTGAGTGCAATCTGTTCTCGATCTGGATGCAGAACCTCAGTAACCACGCCCTGTTCTACTCCCATAACCCTCGTAGCTACTGGACGTGGCTGGCAGTGAATCCGATGGAAGGTGCGGTGGCGCTCGGGCTGCCGGTAGCGTGTCTGGTAGCGTTAGGGGCAATGCGTGGGGTGCGTCAGAGACTCGTCAGTCAGTTGACGTTCTCGCACACCGCAAGCTGGGTCAGTGTGTGGGCGATTCTGTGGTTATCGGGCAAGAACATGGGCGAAGCGGCGCGGCTGTGGATTTTTCTGGCCCCGTGGCCGGTGATGACGGCGGCTGTGGCGTTGCAACGCCCAGGGGGTGCCACCCCTGGGCTTTCTCAGCCAGTGGTGGTCCCAGTGGT
>JAYTWO010000397.1:0-1725 GCA_043743415.1 Planctomycetota bacterium | reverse complement strand
ATGGCGGTCCTCGGTCTGCCGGGGCAGGCACTCGATCCGGCTCCGGTGACCGCTGCATCATCCACGAGCGTCACCGCTGCCACGGACGCATTGACGGTCTCCGAGTTTCACGAACTGAGTCGCCCCGCGGTCTCCCTGACAGGAGCGGGGCTCCTGCTGACGGGGGCGGGACTCTTCGCCGGGCTGTTTGCGATCCCGCTCCAGGTCTACCTACAAGCCATGTCACCCGCTCACCTCAAGGGCCGCATGATCGGGGCCATGAACCTCTTCAACTGGATCGGCATCGTGATCTCGGGAGCGTTCTATGCGATCGGCAATCAGGTGCTCAGCCGCGTCGGAGCCAGCCCGAATGCGATCTTCGGAGCCATCGCGGTCGTGATCCTAATCGCCGCAATCCGCTTCCCAATGCAAGACGAACCTCTGGAGGCGAGCGAGGAGGTTGATGGTTGATGGTTGATGGCCAGAATATGCTTCGGCGAGCGGACAGAGGAAGCCTCCCTGGTAGGACGGCCTTTCTAGGCCGTCTGATCGCATACCTGGCGGCGAGACGGCCTGGAAAGGCCGTCTTACGGGGGACTCTGACCGACCGCTCGTCTGACTGACCACTGAAAACTGACCCCATGCAATTCACCCAACGTGCCGGACTCGACTGCTGTGAACTCGCCCCGCGTGGCGACACCGAGATGGTCATTGTCTACTGCCACGGCTTCGGAGCACCCGGCGATGACCTCGTCCCGCTCGGAGCGGAGATTGCACGAGCGGTCCCGAGCCTCGGTCAGTCCGCCCGCTTCGTCTTCCCCCAAGGCCCGCTCTCGCTCGAATCGCTCGGCTGGGGAGACGCCCGCGCGTGGTGGATGATTGACATGGCCAAACTCCAACTGGCCCAGCAAACCGGCCAACTGCGCGACCTCCGCTCCGAGCGCCCCGTCGGCCTGCCCGAGGCCCGCGATCAACTGGTCCATCTGTTGATCGAGCTGCAAGCGGAGACCGGCCTCCCGTGGTCGAAGTTCGTCCTCGGCGGGTTCTCGCAAGGGGCCATGATCACCGTCGAGACGCTGCGGCATCTCCCGGAACCGCTCGGGGGAGCGATCCTGTTCTCGGGGACGCTCATCAATGAAGCGGAGTGGCGCGTCCCCTCGCCGCTGTTGAAGGGACTCCCGGTGGTGCAGTCGCACGGGCGGAGCGATGTGATCCTGCCCTACTCGCTCTCTCTGGAATTAAAGAAGATGCTGGAGGAGCAAGGGGCAAAGGTCCAGTTCGTCGAATTCTCCGGCGGACACGCGATCCCTCAGCCCGCCATGCAGGCGGCGCTGGGGCTGCTTCAGCAGGTGTTGGAATCTCGACCGGAGTGACCGTTTGAACTCCGCCTCGGTGAACTCCAACCACTGGGGGTTGGCCAAGACGAACCGATCCAACTGCCCGCTTTGAGCAGTGGAATATGAACAGAAGAAAACGAAGGTAACGAAGGGCGGAACCAGAAGACTCTTCGTTACCTTCGTTACCTTCTGTTCAAAACACCCTGTTCAAATCAGGATATTATTTTGGACCAATTCGTAAGGAGAAGTGTGTCATGTGGGCCAGGGACACAAGACTCATGATTTGCAAGCTCAGTGGGAGAGGCTGGAAGGCGATCCCACGGCAGCTCTACTTCACCGACTTCGCCTCAGCCGGCTTCGCCTCCGGCGTTCGCTCGACCCGGCCCCACATGTGGCCGCCGACTTTGCC
>JAYTWO010000396.1:0-5016 GCA_043743415.1 Planctomycetota bacterium | reverse complement strand
ACAATCAACAGCCCCTCGCTGTCCTCATCAAGGCGACCGACCGTGAACACGCGCGGGCCTTCTTTGGGGAAGTAGTCGATCACGCGCGGACGGCCCTCGGGGTCTTTGTTGGTACACAGCACCCCCGGCGGCTTGTTGAAGACGAAATACTTCTTCCGCTCCATCTTCAGCTTTTCGCCGTCGAGAGCGATCTTGTGGACCTGGGGATCGATCTGCATCCCCTGCTCGGTGATGGTCTTGCCATCCACCGTCACGCGGCCCATGGTGATGAAGTCCTCACAGGCACGCCGCGATCCCAGACCACAACTGGCCAAGTACCGTTGCAGGCGGACCAGCTTGGGGGCGGGAGGGGGCAGATCTTCGGGGTCACGAGCGGACATAATCGACTTCTGAGTGATGCGGGGCGGGAGGCAGGGCCTCCCGAAATGCGGAAGCCCACCGGTTGCAACCGGTGGGCGTGAATCACCAATACTTGCCGCCGCTGGCAGATCGCTGACGGCTACTCGGCGTGAAACGCATACACACACGTCTGCGTATACTTCTCACCCGGCTTGAGGATGGTGGTCGGGAACTCGGGGTGGTTGACGGAATCGGGATAGTGCTGGGTTTCCAGGCACAGGGCACTGCGGTGAGCGTAGACCTTGCCGCCCTTGCCCTTTTGACCCTTGAGGAAATTCCCCGAGTAGAACTGCACCCCCGGCTCGGTCGTCAGCACAGTCATGACCCGCCCCGAGGCCGGATCTTTCAGCTTGGCCGTCTCCCGCAACTCGCCCGCTTTGCCGTTCACGACGAAGTTGTGGTCGTAGCCGATAAAGGCCGACTTATCGAGCTGGGCAATGCGGTCGCCAATGCGAGTCGCCTTGCGGAAGTCGAGCGGCGTCCCCTCGACCGGGGCGATCTGACCGGTGGGGATCAACGTGTCGTCGGCGGGAGTATAGGTATCAGCCTTGAGGGTCAGCTCGTGGTCGAGGATCGTCGGACTCCCTTCGCCGCCGAGGTTGAAGTAGCTGTGGTTGGTGAGGTTGACGGGGGTCGCCTTGTCGGTCGTGGCGACGTAGTCGATGCGGACCTCGTTCTCGTGAGTGAGCTGGTAGGTCACGGTGACATCCAGCTTGCCGGGGAACCCTTCCTCACCGTCGGGACTGCTGTAGCGGAAGATCACGCCCGGTCCCTTCTCGTTCTCGAATGGCTCAGCTGCCCAGACGACCTGGCCCAGGTTCCGCTCGACTCCCCCGTGCAGGGCATTCGGCGGGTTGTTGATCGCCAGTGTGTACTCCTTGCCGTCCAGGGTGAACTTCCCCTTGGCAATGCGGTTCGCCACGCGGCCCGTGGTGCAACCGAAGTGCTGATTACCGTCCCCCTCATACCCGGCGACATCGTCGAAACCGAGAACGACATCGGCCAGTTGACCCTTCTTGTCGGGCACTTGCAATTCGGTGAGCGTCGCCCCGCGCGTACTCAGCCGGGCAATCACACCCGCCTTGTTGCGGAGCGTAAAGCGGTCGACCGCATCGCCTTTCGCGGTCTTTCCGAAGCTGTCTTTCTCGGGAGGAGCGGAGAACAGGGAAGCAGTCATGACGGCAAACGCCAACAGGAGAAGAGCAAAACCAGCCGGTCGCATGGGAATCCTTCGACGAGGGGAGTCGAAACAACCAGAGCATTATCACCGCAAGCCGGGGCGAATCACAAGCGTGACGTGTCCGACTCAAGTCCCGCCACTGGGCTTGCCCCAGTGGTCCCCTCGCTTTTGCACTCCGAAACGTCAGTGAATTTATGACACTCTACACTGCAAACCATTCCAGTCTGCGTGTCGTGAGAGAATTTCTGACAGCCCGGTTCTCTCGATGCCACTCATGCCAGCGGCCCACACGACGGCACCTGCCACCCGCCGCCCCCGCCGCCGCCCAGGCTCTGAAATCTGTGCAAATCTGTGTCCCACTCCTCCCCTGGGTGAGTCTCATTGAGGATGGAGATTTCGTACACAGATTTCCCAGCGCGGCACAGCCGCAACCGAAGGGGAAGCAGCCAGTAGTCAGCCAGAAGCCACTCTTCGTCGAGGCGGCCTCTGCACCCTGAAGGGGTGAAACATTACAGCCCGGGGTCGCGACCACCGGTCGCGCACCCTGGGTCCGGTCTCGCAGGGGCCGAACCCTGAAGGGGTTCCACACAGGGTCACGCGGGTGTTCAACCCTTTCAGGGTTGGGCTTCCTGGACCACGTTTCACAGGGTGCGCTCCTGCGTCGCGACCCTGGGCTGTGATCGATAACCCCTTCGGGGTACAGAAGTCTCCAGGCCATCGGAAATTTGCGCAGCGTGCGCAAATTTGTGACGTGAGTAGTACGGATTCTCACTGATTTGATCCCCCGCCGATCATGCTGTTCGAGGAGGCGGGGGCCACACGACGAGTCGCCAGGGTCCGCGTGCGGCAGATCACTGGGGTTGCGGCGAGGCCGCGCTGCGCCGAAGCCAACCAGAGGCTCGCCAGTCGATTTCCATGCGTGAATCAAAATCCATGCGAGTCGCACTCCATCCGCGGTCAGTCCTCTGCTGACCACGGATGGCAAAGCCGGACCGCGAGTGAAGATGACAACGTTCTGTTCGGACACACTGCGAGGAGGCCGACTCTGATTCAGCTTGTCTTTGAGAGATACTGTCGGCTTCAGCGCTGGGTATCCCCAAGTGCCCCGGCTCGCACAGGCTCGGCTTCGAAGACTTCACGTCGCAGTTCATCGCACATCGCTCCACGCTCCCGATCCGTCTACAATCCGGCCACCATGGGTTATCGCAATCTGCAGGAATGTGTTCGTGATCTGGAGCAGACCGGGCAACTGGTGCGGATCTCCGTCGAGATCGATCCGCATCTGGAGATGGCGGAGATTCAGCGGCGGATCTATCGCGCGGGCGGCCCGGCTCTGCTGTTCGAGCGGGTCAAGGGAACCCGATTCCCGATGCTGGGCAACCTCTACGGAACGATGGAGCGCACGCGGTTTCTGTTTCGCGATACGCTCGATCTGGTGCGGCGACTCGTCGAGATTAAGATCGATCCAGGAGTGATCGCCAAGTCCCCGCTGAGGTATCTGCGGGCACTGCCGGTCGCTTGGGCCATGCGACCGAAGTCGGTGTGGCGGGCTCCCGTGCTGGAGTGCGAAACGTCACTCGACCAGTTGCCCGCCCTGCAATCCTGGCCGCGCGATGGCGGTCCGTTTATCACTTTGCCCGCCGTGTACACGGAGCATCCCGACACTCCAGGTTGGTCCCAGTCCAACCTCGGGATGTACCGCATTCAGTTAGCCGGCAACGACTATCTCCCCAACCGCGAAGTCGGGATGCACTACCAAATCCATCGGGGGATCGGGGTCCACCACGCTGCGGCAATTCGTCGCGGCGAGCCGTTGCGGGTCAATGTCTATGTCGGTGGGCCGCCGTCGTTGCCGCTCTCCGCCGTGATGCCGCTGCCGGAGGGGCTGTCGGAGCTGACCTTTGCCGGGGCGTTGAGTGGGCACCGCATGCGTTTGGCGACCTCGCCGACGGGTGGGTTGCCGCTGTTGGCGGAGGCGGACTTCTGCCTCTCGGGCACCATCGATCCCTCGCGGACCAAGCCCGAAGGACCGTTCGGCGATCACCTCGGCTACTACAGCCTCGCCCATGACTTCCCGGTGATGACCGTCGACAAGGTCTATCACCGCCGGGACGCGATCTGGCCGTTCACCGTCGTCGGCAGGCCCCCGCAAGAGGACACCTCGTTCGGCCAGATCATCCACGAGATCACCGGCCCCGCCATTCCCAGCGTGCTGCCGGGCGTGAAGGCTGTGCATGCCGTCGATGCCTCGGGCGTTCACCCGCTGCTGCTCGCCATCGGCAGCGAGCGGTACGTTCCCTATGCGGGTGAGCGACGACCGATGGAGATTCTGACCCAGGCCAACGCCCTCCTCGGCCAGGGGCAACTGTCGCTTGCCAAGTACCTGCTCATCGTCGCGGGCGAGGACAACCCCCGACTCGACATCCACGACATTGATGCCTTTCTGCGGCACCTGCTCGAACGAGTCGACTGGGAGCACGACCTGCACTTCCAGACCCGCACCACGATCGACACGCTCGATTATTCTGGGAGCGGTCTGAATGCCGGGTCCAAGGTCGTCATCGCAGCTGCGGGTCGGGTGCGGCGGGTGTTGCCGACCTCGCTGCCGGAGGGGCTGGCCCTCCCGCAGGGGTTCAGCGAGCCGCGAATCGTGATCCCGGGGATTCTGGCGGTGCAGGCCCCGACCTACCAAATGGGGAACACGGACGCCCGGCGGTTTTGTAACGACTTCAGTCCGGAGGACGTGATCAACCAATTCCCGCTGATTGTACTCGTCAACGACAGCGAGTTTGTCTCTCGCGACTTGAGCAACTTTGTGTGGGTGACGTTCACTCGGTCAAACCCGGCGGTTGACGTGGATGGGATTGGAGCGAGAACCCAAGACAAGCACTGGGGCTGCCGCAAATCGCTCGTGATCGATGCGAGGCAGAAACCCCACCACGCCCCGCCGCTGATCGAAGACCCAGTTGTGACGCGGCGCGTGGATCAACTGGCCGCGCCGGGTGGGCCGCTGCAGGGGTTGATTTGAGGAGAGCGGCTAGCCGCTCCAATGCAAAAAGCCCAGTGGTGGTCACCACTGGGCTTTTGCGTTCAAGAGGCTCCGGTCGGATTTGAACCGACGAAATGATGGATTTGCAATCCATTGCCTTAAGCCACTCTTACCCAGTTGTCTCAACGCCTTGCGTCAATCGCCTGAACTTGGTCGCACCACATTTGCACAAGCGTGAACGTTATCGGCTTCCTTGGCTCGCTGCAAACGTCTCACATCTCAGCCATCTCCCGGTTCCACTCCTCATCGGTGAGCAGTTCATCAGGATCAGCTACAGCTACAGCTACCGGCTCGCTGATCTTCTTTGCGACCACAAAAGCCGAGACGAGACTCTGATTCCGTCTGATGAACTCTTCAATCCCCGGCGTCAGCTTCGATTCGTTTTCAG
>JAYTWO010000395.1:0-7519 GCA_043743415.1 Planctomycetota bacterium | reverse complement strand
CTGAAGCTCCGGGCGCTGACGCTTCCGGCTCGTTGTCGTTTTCGTTGCTCACGAGGGAACGCTTCGGGGCGATCTCGTTCAGGCGGGACCAGAGTTCCTGGCAGATGAACGGCGTGAACGGTTGGAGTAACCGGACCAGTGAGTCGAGGACGAACAGCAGCACCCTCTGGGCGGAAGCGCGGGACGGAGGAGAGACGAGAGACGAGAGAGAAGAGCCAGAATCGCTGGTCCCCTCTGGCTCTCTTCTCTCATCTCTCGTCTCTCCTCCCTCTGTACTCTTCCTCAGCCTCGGCTTCACCATCTCCAGATACCAGTCGCAGAACTCGTTCCACGTGAAGTCGCGGATCGCGCGGGTGGCGGCGTCGAACTGGTAGCGGCCCAGGTACTCGGTCATCTCGTTGGCGACGGTCGACAACCGGCTCAGAATCCACCGGTCCTCGAGTTGCAGGTCGCTCTCATAGACCGGGCCGGGGGTGTAGTCGGTCAGGTTCAGCATCGCGAACCGGCTGGCGTTCCACAGCTTGTTACAGAAGTTGCGGCCATACTCGAAGCGTTCGGCGACGATGCGGGCGACCGGTTCCCCGGCGTCCGGCTCGAACCAGGGGCTGGTGTACTGCGAGGACTTCTTGCACTTAGCGCAGGTGACGCGCGGCTTGGCCCCACCGCCGGGGATCGCCTTCTGATGCTCCAGCGTCTGCGGGATAACGGAGCTGCAGTGAGGGCACTCGTACCCGACGGGGAGACGAACGTCCTGCGTTTCTCCAGCGATGGAAGCGATGGTGAACCGCACCGCGTCGGCCCCGTACTTGTCCACAAGCTCCAGCGGATCGACCCCGTTCCCCTTCGACTTCGACATCGTCTGCCCAAACCCGTCGAGGATCTTGGGGTGAACGCAGACATGCTCGAACGGAATTTTTCCGTCATTATTATACAACCCCGTCAGCACCATGCGGGCCACCCACAGCGTGATGATATCGCGCGAGGTGACGAGCACGTTACCGGGATAAAACGTCGGCAGCACTTGGTTGCCCAGCGAGCCTCCGACGTAAGTCGGGGGTGTCGTGGCGACGTTCGTCTGCTTGGCGACTTCCTTTGCATCGAGCGGTGGATTCGCCGTTTCATCCGGCCAACCCAGCGTCGCATGCGGCCAGAGAGCGGAGGAGAACCACGTGTCGAGAACATCGGGGTCCCGTACACAGCCAAACTCTATGAGTTTGGATTCTATCTCCGGATGTCCATCATCAACACACACCAAAAGTGTTCGCTGGCTGCGTGCAGGCCCTTCTCGAAAAGAAAAATGCAAGTAATCTGCACCGACTCCCGGTTTTCCAGTACCAAACGAATCGTCAGCTTGCCCACCAGTAGCCTGTTCAAGCTTTGTGACAATTCCCTTAAGACCCAGGTACTTGGTGAGGTCGAACTGTGCCTGAAACGAGGCGAGGTTCGGCGCTTCTCCAACATCAAACGCTATGCTCCACACCGGAATCCTATGCCCCCACCACAGCTGGCGGCTGATGCACCAGTCCCGTTTCTCCCCCAGCCAGTCGAGGTAGGTCTTCGTGTACCGCATGGGGAAGAACTTGACGCGGCCATCGTTGACGGCATCGAGGGCGGTTTGGGCGAGGCCGGCGCGGCCGTCGGACCAGTCGTCCATCTTCACGAACCACTGCTCGCTCAGGTACGGCTCGATGGGCGTCTTCGAGCGGTCGCTGTGCTTCATGGGGATCTTGCGATCCTCGACACCGACGAAGTGGCCGAGGTGTTGCATGTCAGCAATGACGTGTTCGCGGGCCACGAGACGATCGAGACCGGAGAAATCGAGCGAGCCTCGGACGTAAGTCCGGGGTGTTGTGGGAGCGTGAGCGCTGGCGGGCACGACGGACTTACGTCCGGCGCTCGCTGTCGTCTGGCCGTTCTCGTTGATCGTCCCATCGGGATTCAGGATATTAATCGGCTCGCCCATGCGCTCCTTGTTCCGCTGCCAACACGCATAGTCGTTCGGGTCGTGCGCGGGAGTGACCTTCACGCAGCCGGTGCCGAGCGTCTTATCCACCAGTAGCGCATCCGCGATGATCGGGATCAGCCGCCCATTGACCGGAATGCGGACGTACTTGCCGATCAGGTGCGTGTACCGCTCATCCGTCGGGTGGACGCAGACAGCTGTGTCGCCGAGCATGGTCTCGGGGCGGGTGGTGGAGAAGCGGATGACGGAGGGAGGAGAGACGAGAGACGAGAGATCAGAGCCAGAGTGAGAGTCGGCAGCTTGGCTCTCGTCTCTCGTCTCTCCTCTCTCGTCTTCCCCCACCACCGGATAACTAAACGTCCAGAAGTGCCCGTCGATCTCCTCGTCGTAGACCTCGTCATCCGCGACAGCGGTTTGCAGGAAGCAGTCCCAGTTGACGAGCCGTTTGCCTCGGAAGATGTACCCGTCCTGGAACATCTTGAAGAACGTGCGGCGGACGGCCTTCGAGCAGACATCGTCGAGCGTGAACCGGGTTCGCCGCCAGTCGCACGAGAACCCCAGCAGCTTCAGCTGGGAGATGATGCGGGCTTCGTAGGTGTCCTTCCACTTCCAGATGCGCTGGACGAGGGCCTCGCGCCCGATGTCGTGACGGGTGAGTCCTTCCTCTTCGAGCATGCGGCGTTCGACGACGGCTTGCGTCGCGATGCCGGCGTGGTCAGTGCCGGGCATCCACAGAGCCTCATACCCCAGCATGCGTTTCCAGCGCGTGATCAAGTCCTGGCACGTGCCGTTCAGCGCGTGCCCCATGTGCAAGGCTCCCGTCACGTTCGGCAGCGGGATCATGATCGTGTGCGGCTTTTTCGGCTGTCCGTCGCGACCGACCGTCCCCGGTTCGGCGTTGAACGAGCCGTGCTGCTCCCAATAGAGCGACCAGCGAGCCTGGGCCGCAGCGGGGTCGTAGAGCTTGGGGATGTCGTTCGAGGGGGTCGTGTCCGAGGACATGCAATTTCGCTCTGTGGCCATGAGGCAAGACCCCGACCCGGACCGTGCGTCCGTCGGGGACTGGTAGGGTAATCGGTCCCGGCGGCGGGGGGAATGCGAGCGGGGGGCGTGGCCGGGAGGGCGAGGTTCCTGCCGAGCCGCGAGCCAGGGAAGACACTCCCCCAAGCCAGCGGTTCGCGTGCGGAACCGGTTCCGTCGTCAATCACGACATCGAGCCGGAAGCGTCAGCGCCCGGAGCCTCTGTCGCTCAACGAACTCCGGGCGCTGACGCTTCCGGCTCTTCAGAATCAGACAAGGACCGAGCAATGAACCCCTCTCGCCTCACGAAACTCGACTGGCTCTGGATGCCGCTGCTTGTCATGGTCGGCGTGGTGCTACTGTGGAAGGTGTCGTCCTCGACATGGGCTCCGAATCTGCCGACCCCACTGAAGACGTTGCAAGACAGCAAGCTGTACATCCTGGAACCGTTCGCCAAGCGAGGGGAACAGGACCAAGGAATCTTGCGGTTCACATGGTACTCGCTGGTGCTGGTGGCCAAGGGGTACACGATTGCCTTGCTCGTCGGCACGCCGCTCGGGTTTCTGCTGGGGATGTCGATGCTGTTCTCGAAGGGCTTCGATCCACTGATTCAAATCCTGCGGCCCGTGTCACCGCTGGCGTGGTTGCCGCTGGGGCTGATTCTCTTCGGACGTTTGGAGCCCGCAGCTCTGTTCACGATCGCGATCTGCTCGATGTGGCCGACGGTCCTGAACACGGCGATGGGAGTCCGAGCGATCCCGCAGGACTATCTGAACGTCGGGCGTGTGTTGCGTCTGTCCCGCTGGGACATGCTCCGCAAGATCATGTTGCCCGCCGCACTCCCGTACATGTTCACCGGATATCGACTGAGCCTCGGGCTGGCGTGGCTGGTGATTGTGGCCGCCGAGATGCTGACCGGGGCTCCGGGCGTCGGCGGGTTCCTGTGGCAGGAATACAACAGCGACATCCCGGCGCACATCATCCTGTGCATCCTGACGATCGGATTGGTCGGGTTCGTACTCGACCGGTTGATGAGTGTGGTCGAGAACAGACTGAGGGCGGCGTAGGGAGCGTTGAGCGTTGAGCGACAGAGGGTGTACCAGACATGGACGCTGACCTAGACATGATGGAACTCCACCGAGCTGACTCCGAGACCTCCCTGTCGTCGCTCAACCCTCAATTCTCAACCCTCAATTCTCCGGAGGAGACCGTGGACGAACATCTGCTCATCATGCGTGGCATCTCCAAGGGGTTCGTCCAGGGGGACCATCGCATGGAGGTATTGGCGGACATCAACCTCACCATTCACACCGGAGAACTGGTGGCGATTGTCGGTTCTTCGGGGTCAGGCAAGTCGACGCTGGTCTCCCTCATCGCCGGGTTACTGGCTCCCGATGCGGGCACCATCGAGTTCTCCGGGAAACCGGTCACGGAACCCGGACCTGAACGGGGAGTGGTGTTTCAGAACTACTCGCTGCTGCCCTGGCTGTCGGTCGCCGACAACATCGGACTGGCTGTGAACTCAGTCTTTCCGACCTGGACCCGAGAAGAGCGTCGCGCCTATGTCCACCAGTTCATCCAGATGGTGAACCTCTCGCACGCCGCTCACAAGCGACCTTCCGAGCTATCCGGTGGGATGCGGCAGCGAGTCTCACTCGCCCGGACGCTGGCCATCAAGCCTCGGCTGTTGCTGCTCGACGAGCCACTCTCCGCACTGGATGCCCTGACTCGGGCCGTTCTGCAACGAGAGATCGCCAGCATCTGTTCAAACGAGAAGATCACAGCTCTCCTCATCACCAACGACATTGACGAAGCCCTGCTGCTGGCCGACCGCGTGATCCCGCTCACTGCCGGACCGAAGGCGACACTCGGCCCGTCGTTCGTCGTCGACCTGCCCAGACCCCGTGAGGCTGGCGTGCTGTTTCACACACCGGAGTTTCGCGAGTTGCGGGGCAAAGTGATGACGCACCTCCTGGAGATGCGACAAACCAATCGGGCCAGCACGAAGCCCGCGCGACCACTGCCCAAGGCGATCCCCATCCACGACCGCTGGCGACCTGTACCGAAGGAAGCTATCAGCGATCAGCCGCCCGCTGTCAGCCAGTAGAAGTGAGTCTGGCCGACCTCGCTCCACCCTCAACCCTCAACCCTCAACCCTCAACGATCTCCCCTCCCATGTCTCACTACGTCGAGTTCTATCAGATCACCAAATCGTTCCCGACGCCTGCGGGGCCACAGGTGATCGTGGAGGACTTCAACCTGAACATCGCCGAGGGGGAGTTCGTCTCGCTCATCGGTCACTCGGGCTGCGGCAAGAGTACGATTCTGAACATGGTCTCGGGCCTGATCCCCGCCAGCAGCGGCGGCATCATCGTGGCCAACCGCGAGATCGATGGCCCCGGACCCGACCGAGGCATGGTGTTTCAGTCTCCCTGCCTGCTCCCCTGGCTGACAGCTCATGGCAATGTTCTGCTCGCCGTGGATCGCGTCTTCCCGGATGCCACACGCCGCGACCGCTACGACATCGCGGCCCACTACCTCGAACTCGTCGGCCTCGGCGACGCTCTCGACCGTAGCGTCAAGCAGTTGTCGCAAGGGATGCAGCAGCGGGTCGGGATCGCGCGGGCCTTTGCGACCTCACCCCGCATGCTGTTGCTGGACGAACCCTTCGGCATGCTGGATTCGCTGACGCGGATGGAGTTGCAGGAGGTGTTGATGGAGCTGCTGGCTCGCGACCGGAAGACAACGCTGATGGTGACCCATGATGTGGATGAGGCGCTGTTCCTCTCCGACCGAATCGTCATGATGACGACCGGACCGAGGGCTCGAGTCGGCGGGATCATCACACCGACGTTCCCGCGTCCGCGCGTCAGGCAGGCAGTCCTCGACTCGTCCGACTACTACACCCAGCGCGAGGAACTGATTCAGTTTCTGGAAGACCAGGACCGGTCACACCGCCCGAAGGCGTCATCACTCACGATGCGGAGCGTCGTGCTGCATTGAGGACACTCACACTCCGACCGGTTGGAGCGGGCACTTCGAGGCGACGAACGTTTCGATCCGCCCATCCTCGTCGAACGCCACTGTGACTGTTCGTCGCGATGCAATATGTCCGATGGTCAGGACCTGTCCCAGCCCGTAGCGCGGGTGCCGAACGTGCATGCCGGGTTGGAAGCCGATCGGGATGTTCACCGTGTCGGTCGTGCCCGCCAGGAGACTGGCCCCCGTGGTTAGCGTGGGAATCGTCGGCAGCGGTTTCTTCTTAGAGGAGCGTGGAGGGGGGAGAGTTGAGGGGGGAGCGATGGATGTGAGCGGATGGTCAGCTGCCTCGTCATCGAGCGACTCCGTGACCTTCGACAGGCCCGGCACCAACACGCCCTTCACCCGCTTCGGCACAGTGACGACGCCTGCTCCTTCTGGCTCTCCGCTCTCGTCACTCGTCTCTAGCCCCTCCTGCGACACATCGATCACATCATCGTCTGGATCCCACATCGGCATCTTGAAGCTGTGGCCGACGCCGTAGATTGAGTCCTGCAACTCCTGCTGATGCGGGAACTCCGAGAGGAACAAGCTCGGCACCGAGGTCATCAGCCGCCCGCGCAAGGCTCGCACCGCGGTGTGAGTCAGGAACAGTTCCCGCTTGGCCCGCGTCATGCCGACAAACATCAGGCGGCGTTCCTCTTCGATCGCACTGCGGTTCTCGTCCTTGACAGCTCGCTCGTGCGGCAGCAGCCCCTCCTCCACTCCGAGAATGAACACAACCGGGAACTCCAACCCCTTGGCCGCGTGCAGCGTCATCAGCGTGACCTGTCCCGCCGACACATCGAGCGAGTCGGTTTCGCTGACCAGCGAGACTTGCTCCAGGAACCCCGCCAGCGTCCGCTCCTCCCCGGCAGCGTCATCGTACTGGCGTGCGGCTGAGACGAGTTCGTCCAGGTTCTGGAGCCGTTCGTGGTCGTCGGGATCGGGGCTGGCCGCGAGCGAAATGCGGTAGCGACTCTTCTCCAGCACCGCATCGAGCAGATCGCCCACCGACCCCGCATCGGCCAGCGACAGGCTGTTGATTAACTCGGCAAACATCTTAAACCCGTAGACCGCTTTGGCATTCAGCTTGCCGACCTCCTTGGCGCGGGGGCAGGCTTCCAGCGGTGACAGCCCCTCGCGATCGGCCCAGGCTAAGAGCCGGTTCCGCGAGGTCTCGCCCAGTCCCCGCAGCGGCTTGTTGATCACTCTCACAAAGGCGGCGCGGTCGCTGGGGTTGGAGATCAGCCGCAGATACGCGATGGCGACCTTGATCTCGGCCCGCTCATAGAATGCCACCCCGGCGGCGATCTGGTACGGCACTCTCATCCGTTGCAGAGCCAGTTCCACCTGCCGCGAGAGGGCGTTGGTGCGGTAGAAGATCGCCACGTCCGAGGGCTTCCAGCGACCAGCCTCGACCGCTTGTTGCACACGGCGGGCGATCCCCTCGGCCTCGTCGTTGCCGTTCTCATAGAGCAGCCCCTTCACCGGCGGACCAGACGGCTGCGTCGCGAT
>JAYTWO010000394.1:0-12739 GCA_043743415.1 Planctomycetota bacterium | reverse complement strand
CTGACCGCCCGCGTCACGGTCAATCGCTATTGGCAGGAGGTGTTCGGCACCGGCCTCGTGAAGTCCGTGGGCGACTTCGGCATCACTGGGGATCTGCCCGTGAACCAGGAACTCCTTGACTGGCTGGCCGTCGACTTCCGCGAGAATGGCTGGGATGTGCAGCGGCTGTTCAAGCAGATTGTCCTCAGCAGCACCTATCGTCAGTCGGCCCTCACCACGCTCGAGAAGCAAGCGAAAGACCCCGAGAACCGGCTGCTCTCGCGCGGCCCGCGCTTCCGCATGGACGCCGAGATGGTCCGTGATGGAGCCCTCGCCTCCAGCGGTCTGCTCGTCCCCAAACTCGGCGGACCCAGCGTCAAGCCCTACCAGCCGCCGGGCGTCTGGGAAGCCATTGCGATGGATGTCAGCAACACCCGCAGCTACCAGCGCGACACCGGCGAGGGACTCTACCGGCGGAGCATGTACACGTTCTGGAAGCGCATGGCCCCGCCCGCCTCGATGGACATCTTCAACGCCACGAACCGCGAGCTGTGCCTGGTGCGTCGCGAGCGAACGAACACCCCGCTGCAAGCTCTCGTCACGCTCAACGATGAACAGTTCATCGAAGCCGCCCGGCACCTGGCCCAGTCGGCTCTGCTCGCGAAGACCGACACAAACGACCGCATCGAGTACCTCGCCCAGCGGCTGATCTCGCGGTCTTTCCGCCCCGAGGAATTGGCGATCATCACCGCCTCCCTGGCCGACCTGACCCAGCAGTACCAATCGCAACCCGAAGCCGCGAAGCAGCTCATCACCTACGGCGAGTCCAAAGCCGATCCCAGCCTCGCCCCCCAGACACTCGCCTCCTGGACGATGCTGGTGAATGAGTTGATGAACCTGGATGAGGTGCTGAATAAATAGGGGGCGGGGTGACAATGCAGCAGAATGCTGTTGCTGTGCCCCGGCGGCCTTGACACAATAAGGGGATGAAGACGATCTCCATTCATGAATTGCACGAAGAGACCGATCAGTGGGTCCGACAGGCCGCTCATTACGGGGAGATACTCGTGACCGACAGCGGCAAGACTGTGGCGAAACTCGTGCCTCTGGATGAGTCCGCAAAGACAATGTCGTTTAAGGACTGGCAACCCAGTCCAGAATACGCCGCCATCATGTACCGGCCCGTCGGCGGAACCGAGAGTACGCAAATCATCTCCGAGGATCGCGACCGGACATGATCTACTTCGATTCCGCATATGTCGCCAAGTTCTACCTCAACGAACCGGGTCACGCTGCGGTCCAATCCTGCGCAATCGAGGCGGGCCAGGTCGCCATCTGTGCCCTAGCGCTGGCCGAAGTGAATGCCGTATTCCACCGTAAGCTGCGTGAGGGTTCCCTCACCCCGGATGAGGCAATTATTTTCTACTCGGAATTTGACCGCGATGTGCAACAAGGGTTGTGGAAGCTTCTCCCACTGACCAACAGCTTGCTGGAACAAGTTGCTGGTGCCTACCGGACGCTTCCTGCGACCATCTATTTGCGTTCCGCTGATGCGTTGCACCTGATTTGCGCCCGCGAACACGGTTTCCCCGAAATCCACACGAACGATCGCCACGTCCTGACAGCAGCTCCGCATTTCGGGCTGAAAGGGGTCGACGTAATCTCCCACACGCCTGCGTGAGGGCTGATCCTATTTATCGCCGGATGCCACTGTGGGCAGAGACTCCACAGTCGAATGAGGGCTGATTTTGGGCCGCCAGTGTTGACGAGCGTGAACCGTCTCTCTCGATGGTGTTGGCCCCCCCCCACACTGGCGAGTCAAAGCCCTTGCCAGTGTCACTTGGCGTGCCTGTTCAGCGTTTGATTTCGCCGCCCTCGGACGCTGCGCGGGTGGTCGGATTCGCTGCCCCAGCCGCCTCGACTGGTGGACGAAACTTGTAGCCGGTCAGCTCTTGAAATTGCTGGCGCTGTCTGTCGGACAGCAGGGCGATCACCTGTCGTTCGACCGCATTCAAGTGCTCAAACGTCAAGCGCGAGTGCTCGTCCGACTGCTGTCGGAACCGCTCGAATCTCTTGGTGGAATCTTCTCCCGCAGCAGGTGGTTTCATGTCTGAGAACTTTGGCCCCGGCTTCTGCAGAGCGGACGCGATGGCTGCCGACTGAGTCTCCGTGATTCCCAACTCCCGGATGACATCTGGATTACCGAGGGATCGAATGCCGAGCTGTCGGAAACTTTCCTTCTGCAAGCGTGCCGTCTGCTGTTCCGTCAACAGGGCCATGATCGGGGCGTTGAACTTCGCGTTATGCGTTCTGAGAGGTTCATTCAGAATTTCCGTGCGTTTTACCTCGCGCTGTTTCACCAACCGCTGGTACTCTTCGTGGGACAGGGTAATCAGGGCGATGATTTCGGGAGTGAAATCTTTCAGCAGTTTCGCAATCTTCTGCTGTTGCTCATCCGTCAGCTTCAAGACTTCGACCACCCATTCGTCGTCAAATGCATTGTGCATGGTGACTTCCACGGTGAACTTGCCGGGATCTGTGGGAGTCGTGGAGTACCCCGAATAGCCATGCAAGCGAATGATGTCGCGTGCCATCTCATAACCCATGTATTTGACCAGAAACTTGATCCGCTGAGGATCCCGGACCTGCTTCTCGTATTTGACCCACTGTTCGGGTGTCAGAATCTTCTGAGTTTCGGCCAGCAGCCTCTCCTGCGTCTGATAGACGGGTTTCATATCTGATGAGGGATACTCCGGTTGAATCTGAGCGAAGAGTTCCACGACGTGACGAATCGTTACGACGGCGTCGATGTCGGCCAGCGACTGCTGCTCTTCCACGACCTGCCATTGTGAATCGCTCAGTTCCAGCAGATCCTGGATCGAGGGTTGTTCGAGTACCGACAACAAATCGTGGTTCGTCATAGAACTGTCGATTGACGAATGGTGCTCCAGGACTGATGGAATATACGGAGGTCGCGTAGCGGCCAATATCGCCTGACGGTTTCTGCGCCGGATCGAGGCCTGCTGTTCCGGTGTGACAATAGTCAGCCACTGCTTCAGCAACTCCGCCTCACGCTCCCGCTTGATTTGCTCGATCGCAACTGCAAACCGGCGATTTCGCAATCGGGAGTTTGACAATACCCCACTGACTTGATGCACCGGGTCGTCCCCTTTGCGATGGGAATCCGAGACCTTCTTCATCGCCTGAATCTGATCGGGGGACAAATCGGCCTTGATCTCGCCGTAATAGCCGTACAAGCTGTATCCCAAATCCAGTTTCCGCAACAGCTCGATGGGGATTTCCTGAGGGGTGGCTGTGGCGGAACCCCCGGATGGCTGGTCGGTCGAAGCCGCATCCCCCTGACCGAAACAGGAGCCACATGACGCAGCGAGAGCGAGGAGCAGGACGCAAACGGCGATCGAATTTCCGAGAGACATGTGAATTCCTTTTCACAGCAGCAGCTTTAGGTGACACCCAGCGACGGGTTGATATTCAATCTCAATGGTTGAGGCAAGCACAACATCTCGGCAAGGTGGCCCACGCGATTGGTGGCACCAGTCCCGAGCTTCTTGTGCTCCGTCAATGCTTGATTTTGGGGTCCGGCTCCTTGGGGAGGGCGAGGCTCCTGCCGAGCCGCGACTGCGATTCGACGCGTCCCCTGGCTCGCGGTTCAGCAGGAGCTTCGCCCCAGTGCTGTGAACACGATGAGTTGAGTGGTGAGCGGTACGGCGCTAGCCGCCGGTTCTTCTCACCGTGGTTCGTCGGGGAACCACTTTGTGGTAGAACAACGGTCAGGGGAACCGGCGGCTAGCGCCGTGCCGCTCACGGGCTGATACGGGTGCGTGGGAAACGTGCCCCCTATCAAGCGACTCAAAGACGATCATGTTCACAGCACTGGCTTCGCCCTCCCGGGCGGGCCTGGCTCAACCCCAACTACGAGCGTTGACAAGGCACTCAAACAGGCCCCACGGGTTTAGCCGCGCAGCGCCGCACCGAGACTGGTCTCGCAGGCTTTCAGTACACCGGCCTGCACTGCGTCGATCTCCTCACTGGTCAGCGTGCGATCGGCGGCGCGGAGCGACATCGAGAAGACGTACGACTTCTTGCCGGTCGGGATGTGCTTCCCTCGATACTGGTCAACGAACCGGACCTGTTCGAGGTGCGGACCGGCGGAACCTCGCACGGTGGCTTCGAGAGTGGCCCATGTGACGGACTCATCAAGGACGAGGTTCAGGTCGCGCGTGACCGCCGGGTTGGCGGGCAGCGGTTGAGCCTGGGCCACGAGGACGGCGTGGTCGATTAGCGGTTGCAGGTCGAACTCTGCAATCGTGGCTGGTTCGCGCAGTTTGAGGTCGCGAACGCTGGGGGCGGTGCGATCGACCTCACCGAGGACACCCCACGGCTGGCCACCGAGCAGCACCTCGGCCCCGCGACCGGGCGTGAACTGCGCGATTGCACTCGGTTGGGCGGTGATCGTCAGAGCGGGGTTGATCGCGCGGGCGATGGCTTCGAGTACGCCCTTGACCTCGAAGAATGACCGGCCCGTAATGAGGGCTACGCGCAGCGGCTGGGTCTCGGGCTGCGAGGGATCGGTGCCGAGAAACACGCGGGCGATCTCGTACAGGTCGGCGGTCAGGTTCCCCTGCCGTTCGTTCTCGCGGCGGGCGGCGAGCAGGCTGGGGATGATCGTCGCACGGGCGCGGTTGCCGAATTCACCCGCCGCTTGCGTCAGGACCAAGTCCGGCAGGCTCGCATCGCGGACGAACGTCTTGGCCAGTTCCTCGGTCACGAACGAGAAGGTCAGGGCCTCGTTGAACCCGGCAGCTGTGAGGACATGCTCGATCCGTTCGCGGACACGCTCGGCGGTGGAGCGGCTGCCGGAGACGACGGGGATCGGGCGGTCTTCGGGGATGTTGTCGTAGCCGTGGATGCGGATGATCTCTTCGATGAGGTCGATCTCGCGGGTCAGGTCGCGCCGCCACGACGGGGGGCGGAACTTGGCCGAGTCGCTCGTGACCTTGCCCATCACCGGCAGGCCGAGACTGGTGAGAATCCGCACGCACTCGTCGACCGGAATCTTGATGCCGAGGACTGCCTCGACACGGGCGAACCGCAGCGTAATCAGCTCGGGGTTCCAGTCGGGGACATCCCCCTCGACGATCGGCTCGTCAAGGAGTTCACCTCCGGCCAGTTGCTGAATCAACTCGCAGCAGCGACGGCTGGCCCAGTCGAGTTGCTGGATGTCGACCTGCCGCTCGAACCGGTACGACGACGGGCTGTGGAGTTTGAGTGACCGAGCCGAGTTGCGGACCGACAGCGGCGTGAAGTTGGCAGTCTCGATCAGAACGTTGACCGTCCCGGCAGTGATCTCCGTCTCGGCCCCGCCCATCACGCCCGCGATGGCGACCGGCTTCTCGGCATCGGCGATGACGCACATCTCCGGAGTCAGGGCGTACTCGATGTGGTTGATGGCGGCCAGCTTCTCGCCAGTGCGGGCCTTGCGCACGATAATCTTCTTTCCGGCGAGCTTGTCGAAGTCGAAGGCGTGCAGCGGCTGCCCGCACTCCAGCATGACGTAGTTGGTGATGTCGACGATGTTATTGATCGGCTTGTAACCGGGGAAGACGGTCTGGAGCCGCTCGACCATCCAGTCGGGGGACGGGCCGACATGGATGCCGCGAATGACGCGGGCCATGTACTGCGGGCACATCTCCGGGCACTGCAATTCGACCGAGGTCACGCTCTCGGTGAGAGCGGCGACCGGATCGACCATCGCCCCCGGTCGGCTGAACGGCTGATCGAGCAGCACGCTTAACTCGCGGGCGATGCCGAGATGCCCCAGACAATCGGCCCGATTACTCGTGATCTCCAAATCGACGGCGAAGTCCTGGCCCGCAGGCTCGATCGATTCGAGGTTGCAGCCGGACATCGTGAGCCGATCGGCCCACTCCTCGACCGGGAGATCGAGCGGGATGTATTCGAGGAGCCACTGACGACTGACAATCATGCTGAACCCGCACCCGGCAGAAGACGACCTCGCGAGCCGGACGCTCGCGCAGCCGGGTAGGATCGCAGATACGGGAGCGGGGAGTCAAACGTGAGGCGCACGAGGTGCCACGCACAATGTCCGGTACACGACGGAATGCTCCGCTGCGCAAAGCCTTCGCTCCGCGGCTCGACGTGGGGTCGCTCGATTGGGGGCACGTAGCTTCGTCGGCATGAATCGATCACACTGCCCGCCAGCGCCAGCCAAGTCCCCTTCAGTCACCCCGGTGTCACGATGCAGCAGTATCAAGGTCTGATGGGGATCGTCACGTTGTTGGCGCTGGCGGTCCTGTTGTCGGAGAATCGCCGCCAGATTGTGTGGCGGCCGGTGCTGGTGGGCTTGGCACTCCAGGTGCTGTTCGCGGCCTTCATCCTCAAGACTCCCTGGGGCCAGCCGTTCTTTGATGCCTGCGGAGGAGCGATCAACACGCTGCTGGGGTTTTGTGACCGAGGGACGGATTTCCTGTTCAAGCACCTCAGTCAGTTGAGCAGTCGCGAGCAACATCTGGAAGGGCCGCTGGTGAATCTGGCGTTCCGGGTGCTGCCGTCGATCATCTTCTTTTCGGCGATCCTGGCAGTGTTGTATCACTGGGGGGTGATGCAGTTCTTCGTGCGGATCATTGCCTGGGTGATGGTCAAGACGATGGGGACCAGCGGGGCCGAGACGTTCAGCGTGGCGGCCAACATCTTCGTCGGCCAGACCGAGGCCCCATTACTCGTCCAACCGTTTCTCGCCCGGATGACTCGCAGCGAGTTGATGACGATCATGCTGGCGGGGTTCGCCACGATTGCGGGGGGCGTGCTGGCGTTGTATGTGGGGATGCTCAAATCGATCATGCCGGACATTGCCGGGGATCTCATCGCGTCGTCGGTGATGGGGGCACCGGCGTCGATCGTGTTTGCCAAGATCATGGTCCCGGAGACGCAGACGCCGGAGACCCTGGGCGACCTGAAAGTGTCGCTCCCGCGCCAGACGCATAACGTGATTGAGGCGTTCGGCGATGGGGCCAATGAGGGACTGAAGCTGACCCTCAGCGTGTGTGCCATGCTGATTGCGTTCATCGCGGCGATGGAGATGGTGAACGCTCTGCTGGGGTGGGGGCCAACGATTCCCGGGCTGGGGATCAAGATCCCCGCGACCTCGATGCAGGAACTGTTCGGCTGGGTCTTCCGCCCGATCGCCTGGACGCTGGGGGCCAACTGGGAGGAGTCGCGCGTGGTCGGCACGCTGCTGGGGGAGAAACTCGTGTTGACCGAGTTGATTGCTTATACCGACCTGTCCAGGCCGGAGACGATGGCCCAACTGAGCCCGCGCACGGCCCGCATCGCGGCGTATGCCCTGTGCGGGTTCGCCAACTTCGCTTCAGTCGGGATACAGGTCGGCGGGATCGGGGCGATGGCTCCCGAACGCAAGGCCGAGATTTCCCAGTTGGCCATGAAGGCCATGATCGGCGGGGCTTTGGCCTCGGCCATGACCGGGGCCATTGCAGGGTTGATGATTTGAGGACTCGTTCAACCTTCAGGGCCGTCTTGTGTTCCGCGAAAGACCAGCCTCTCGCGGAGTGAAAGGCGACCATCCAGGCGGAGTGAAAGGCGACACTCAGTTCGTCGTCCGCGATTGATGCCACTCATCGCGGGCGGTCTTGCCCTGCGACAGCAGGGACTCGATGGCTCTGGCGTCGCTGGAGTCGAGCGCAGTGGCGAACTGTTGCAGCACGGCGATCAGTTCTCGCAGAGGTTCGGACACGGCTTGCCGATTCTCGATCAGGATCGAGGTCCACAACGCGGGATCGCCGCTGGCCACCCGCGTCGTGTCGCGAAATCCGGTCGCAGCCAGCGGCCAAGCATCCGGCGTCAGCAGCGAGGCCAGGGCGGCGGCTGTGGCGTGGGGCAGGTGGCTGGTGAGGGCCACGATGCGGTCGTGCTGCTCGGGGGCGAGCCGGATGGTGCCCATGCCGAGGGCGGACCAGAAGCGTTCGATGGCCTGTACCGTCGGCTCGAGATGCCCCGTTGGAGTGATGGCACAGATGCGGCCTTCAAACAGGTGGGCGCTGGAGTGTTCCCAGCCGCCTTGTTCCGAACCGGCCATCGGGTGTGAGCCAAGGAACGTGGCTTGGCCGGGTGAGGAGGCATCGAGTTCGTGGCAGATGCGGGCCTTCACGCTGCCCGCATCGGTGATGAGGGCCTGTGGCGGTGCGACTGCTTGCAGAGCCCGCACATCGTTCGGGATGCGGTCGACCGGGGTGCAGACGATGGCGAGTGTGAATGGCTCCAGTTCAGCGACCGAGGCCACCACGGCGTCGAGCAGCCCGGCCTGTTGAGCGGCGAGCAGCCGTTCGCGGTTGCGACCCAGACCGGTGATCTGGCGGGCCAGGCCGCGCTCCTTCAACGCCCGAGCGATCGACCCGCCCATGAGACCGACGCCGACGATCACGATGTGATCGAACAGGGAGTCGGGATGCTGGGCAATCGGGACGGCCATTGTCGGCGATGTTCCGTAGGGTTCGGCGTTCTGGGTGGCCAACAGACTTTCCTCTCCGTCCCAAGCGGAGCTTGGGACGGAGAACAAGGTGACACCGGCGCTTGATCGCGGGTTCCGGTGGCCCACGTTCTGGCGAACGTAGCGACGGTCACTCGAACTCGAAGTTCGCCTTCAGCACCGGGATCAGATGTTCGAGACAGCTCTTCAGCACCTCCGACGGCAAGCCACTGCTGTCGATCCGCCGGATGAGCGACTCGCCATAGTATTGCAGAACCGGCGTCGTTTCCCGCTCGAACGTCTCCAGCCGCTTGCGGGTCACCGATTCGCTGGCGTCGTCCGGACGGCCTTCGAGGACAGCCCGGCGGCGGATGCGGTCGACCATGACCTCCATGTCTCGGCACTCGAAGTACAGCACCAGCTTCACATCAATGTACCGCTCGATCAGGTGGCACTGATTCACCGTTCGCGGAATCCCGTCCAGCAGCAGCAGATGCTCCTTGGGTCGGAACTTGTCCGCAGCTCGCCGCCCTTCCAGCCAGTTGCGGAAGATGGAGACGGTCAGTTCGTCCGGGACCAGTTCCCCCTTCTTGCAGTATTCCTTGATCTGCTGGGCCTCCTCCATTTGAGGATCGAGCTTGCGGAAGATGACCCCGGTGGAGAGGTGGAAGAACCCCGGAATGCGGGTCAGGATTTCGCCCTGCGTCCCCTTGCCCGCTCCGGGAGCCCCGAAGATCAGTGCAGCGGGGTAACGATTGGGAGTTTTCGCCATCGGTCGGGCCTTGGGGAGAAGTCGGAGTCTGGGGCGAGCGGTCGGAAGAATCTGACCGTGGAATAGGCTTCCAGCCTGTCATGTCTTCGCCAGGCAAGACAGGCTGGAAGCCTATCTCACGAGTCAGACAAGACTGGCTGCTCGCCTGGCGAGTCAAGGACAAGTCATGCCCGCCGAGCCGGTCGAAAGGTAGCACATGCCATGATCCGCTGTCAGTGTGGAGCGGGCAGGCAGAGGGCAAGTTGTCTGTTTTCGGTGCTCCGGGTGAGGTGATGTGACTCGTTTTTTCGATTATCCGATCTGGTTTCGTGAAACCCTCACCTCTTCGTTCTCTGGTCTGGCTTCATTGATCCGGCCCAGCTACGCTTGCGTGGGTTGTAACAACATTGGCGATTGTGCCGGATGTGACTGGCCCTGTGGATGGAGTCCCGGATGAAGGCGTCTGCGTTGGAAACCCCGGTCTCGACGGCCCCTGTGGTGGGGTTCGCCCTGGTCAAGTCTAAGGGGCGGTTCCTGCTCGCGCGGTCGATCGGGCTGTGCTTTCTGGTCTGGCTCTATTCGCTTCAGGCCCAGGACAAGAACCAGGCCGTTGAGCCGACGCCTCCCGACGAGGTCGTACTGCCCGCGCCTGCCCCCACCGCCAAGATCACCATTGCTCCGAAGATCAAAGACTTCGGGGCCGTGGGGGACGGCATCGCGGACGACACGGTGGCCATTCAAAGGGCGGTCGATGCCGCGCTGAGGCCGCTATACTTCCCGCCGGGGACGTACCGCATCACGAAGACCATCGAGGTCCGCCTCGATAAGACGGGGCCGGTCTCCATCACCGGAGACGGACTCGCGCGATTGCAAATGGAGGCCGCCGGTCCCGCTTTGCGAATCATCGGGACTCACAACGGCACAGCCGACCCCAAGACCGTTCACACCGGAGTGTGGGAGCGGCAGCGGACGCCGATGATCGACGGCCTCGAAATCATCGGCAAGCACGGCGATGCGGGTGGGATCGAACTCTCGGGGACGATGCAGGCTACGCTCAGCCGCCTCTCAATCCGCAACGTCACGCATGCCATCCGTCTGGTGACTCGCAATCGCAACGTGCAGATCAGCGAGTGCCACCTGTACGACAATCGCGGCATTGGCGTGTTCCTGGACGGCGTGAACCTGCACCAGATTAACATCGCCAACAGCCACATCAGCTACAACCGCCAGGGGGGCATCGTCTGCCGCGAGAGCGAGGTCCGCAACCTGCAAATCACCGGTTGCGATATCGAGGGAAACGTTGGCGATGGCCCGCTGGCGGCGAATCTGCTGCTCGATTGCCGACGTGGATCGGTGCGCGAGGGGGCCATTATCGGGTGTACGCTCCAGCATGATCGCGAGCCGATCGGCTCGGCGAATATCCGCATGATCGGGGCCTCAAAGGAGAACCCGCTGATGGTCGGGACGTTTGTGATTGGCGACAACGTCCTCAGCGATGTGAAGACCAACATCCACCTCAAGAACGCCCGAGGTGTGGTGATCGAGGGGAACACACTCTGGGAGGGATTCGAGCACAACCTCATGGCCGAGAACTGCTCGCACCTGGTCATCGGCCCGAATCTGTTCGACCGCAATCCGGACCAGAAGGAGGAGTTGAGCAAGAACGGAGTGGAGTTGAGGGAGTGCAGCGACTGCACGCTGACCGGTCTGCACATGAATGACGTGCATGCCAAGGGGGCCGCCCTGCTGCTGGACCGCTGTGCGTGGTGCAACGTGACGAGTTGCCTGATCGTCGACTCTGGAGAGACGCTGGTGGAGTTTCAGAAGTGCGACAACTGCCGCCTGTCGGGGTGCCTGTTTCGGGCACCGAAGGGAACTGTGTTGTCGAAGCGCGTCCTCATCACGGGGGGCACGAATAATATTGTGAGTGACGACACGCGGTAGAACAGAATTCATTCCGTTCTATTTCGGCAGCGATTCTATCTCCAGCACCACGGGGCGCCCCATCCCGCCATCCAGGTCGGGCGGAGTGATGCCGCTGGCGAAGACGATCTCCAGCAGATTGCGATCGGCGATCGCTGCTGTGATCTCGTAGCGGACCACCGGAGGCTCGTCGCTCGCCAGCGGGAGGAGTGCCGTCAACGCCTGCCCATTGAGAATGACCGCGCCCGGTCGCTGGGCTGTCGTGATCGCCACACGAATCCGGTCGGTGGGCGTGATCCCCGTCGGAGTATTAAATCGGCGGCGAAACCAGACCGCTCCCGTCATCACCGGCATGTGGTCCCACTCGTCCGGCAGCCGAATTCGGTTCCAGGTCCACGCCTGTGTCGAGACGAGATGCGGTACCGCCCACTCCCACGGCCCTTGCAGGCGGATGCGATGGACGGATGAGGAAGCGGGGGCGGTCATCGGTGAATGTGGCAAGGAGAACATGGGCTTGCGGGTCGGCGAATGTCGCCCTTCGCTCCGCGAAAGGACGTTCTTTCGCAGAGCGAAAGACGACACTCGCACAGTAGCAACTCCCGCTCCATAGACCAACCGCGAGGTCCGGTTTACGATGACCACTTGATCGGATATTTCCGCCGTCGTCTCATCGAGACGGCGGCTGTTCGTGACATGGGGAGTCGATGATGCGTTTGTGGATTGCTGGACTGTCTTTTCTGGGGGCCTTCGGGGCGTTGCTGGGAGCCCTCGGGATGAGTGAATTGTCTGCTGCGGATGACATCGCAGACCGCTTTGAGAAAAAAGTCTTCACCGGAAAGGACGGCGGGAAACTCAACTACCGGTTCCTCGCCCCCGCAGCTGTGAAGGACGGCGAGAAGCAGCAGAAGTTCCCGCTGGTGATCTTCCTGCACGGAGCCGGGGAGCGTGGCGATGACAACACCGCCCAACTGGTTCACGGCGTGAAACGCTTGGCCCAGGATGACTTCCTCAAGCAGTACCCCTGTTACGTGATCGCCCCGCAGTGCCCGACTGACCAGTTGTGGGCTTCGAAGCCCTGGACCGACCCCAATCCGGCCCTGGCAGCAGAGCCCTCCGCTCCGACCAAGCTGTTGATGGAGTTGATGGACGGCATGGAGCAAGACATGCCGATCGATACCCAGCGGGAGTACGTCACCGGCCTCTCGATGGGCGGTTACGGCACCTGGGAAATGGCCCAGCGGCAGCCGCAGCGGTTCGCCGCCATCGTGCCGATCTGCGGCGGTGCCGACAATACGAACATGGCCGGGATCAAAGATCTCCCGATCTGGATCTTCCACGGCGACCAGGACGGGGCCGTCCCCGTCGAACGCTCACGAGACGCCGTCGCCGCCCTCAAAGCTCTCGGCGCGAAGCCGATCTACACCGAATACCCCGGCGTCGGCCACGACAGCTGGAACCCGGCGTACGCGGATTTGAAGCTGTATGAGTGGTTGTTTGCACAGAAGAATGCGAAGCCGGTGAAGTAGTGTTGCCATGCGACGAAAGCCCAGGGGTGGCCACCC
>JAYTWO010000393.1:0-6041 GCA_043743415.1 Planctomycetota bacterium | reverse complement strand
CCCTCCCGCCGGACCGACATGAAGGCTTCGAATGTGTACAGCGGCACGGAACGTGTCGATGTCTCGTGGGTCAAGGGTGGCAACGATTACGCCGGGGTCACCGGATCGGGGAGAACCTTCAAGGATGACGATCCGGCCAATCGCCAGACCTACTGGCTCACGCCCACTCAGTTGCTCTCCCAAACCAATGCCGCCGGGCTGAACCCGATGACACAGCACAGCTTCCACATGGGCATCTTTGGGGTGAACTCGTCGACGCGGATTGCGGATGTGACCGACGGCACGTCCAACGTCGTCATGGTTTCTGAGCGCCGCGTGTTCTTGAATCCCGTCACTCCCAACCCCGCCATCGCGAATCTGGTTCGCAGTAGCGATGGGTGGGCCTGGGGAGGACCGGCCACATTGCTGAGCTTCCAGAATCCACCGCATTTCCCTTTGCATTTTGATGCGGCGGACAGCATGCACATCGGCACAGTCCAAGTCGGTTTGGCCGACGCCAGCGTGCATGGGATCAGCATCAACATTGACCTCCAAACCTGGAGAAATCTCGGCAACATGTCCAACGGAATCCCGGTGGAAACACCGTTCTAAGTGTCTCCAGTCTTCGAAAATCAAACGGGGCGGCTCCGCGACATTCGTGGAACCGCCCCGTTTTCATGTATGCTATGGGGCATGGGGTGGCTTTCACATGGGAGGTCATCCCGTCTCGCTCGTGTCACCCTCTCCGTCTCAAAGTTTGGCCGCCATGACAATTCGCGTGACCTGCGACAAGTGTGCATCGGTGCTTAAGATCAAGGATGAGCTGGCCGGAACCGATGGCAAGTGTCCGAAGTGCAAGACCCGCTTCATCGTCCCTCAAACCACTGCTGAGGATTCGGCGGAGGACGCGCCGTCCGAGGTGCTAGCTGCATCCACCGCCGCACCTCAGTCCTCGCTGGCCAAGGAATCCAGTCCCCCCGAGGAGCCTCCGGCTGCGGTGAAGGCTCCCTCGAAGCCCACAGCCAAGAGTCCCGAGAAACCGGCTGCCAAGCCTGCCGAGAAGCCCGGCAAGAAGCCCGCTGTCGAGGACGAATTCGACCTCGACTCGTTCCTGATGGACGGTCCGAAGAAGAAGCCCTCGCTCGATTCCACCCCGGAACCCACCTCGCGCAGCCCGATGCCGGGAGGCAGTCCCAGCCGGAATGGCGGCGGGGGATTCTCCCTTGATGACGACGAATCGGCCCCCGATCCCGCGAAGGACTCTCCCGCCCCCACTCGCAAGTGGGGGGCCAAGAAGGAAGGCTCCGCAGCCGCAGCGGCGGACAGTTCGCTGAGGTCGACCAACGCGGCCAAGGATCTGCTGGCGAAGTCGATGGAGGAGAGCCGCATCCGTGCCTCTCAAATGCCCGAAGAGGAGCCGCGCTTCAATTTCGACATCGCGGGTTTGATTCGAGAGATCGGGGTCAAGGGCATCGGCTCGGTGGTGGGAGTGATCGTCGCGGTGTTCGGACTGTGGTGGGTCATGAACAACATCATGGGTTCCAAGCTCAAGTTGCCCCCCTTGGGCTACGTGAGCGGCACGGTCACGATCGGCGGCAAACCCGCGGTGGGCGTGAAGGTCTACTTCAGTCCGCTGGAACGTTCGATTGAAGGAGCCAAGAAAAAAGAAAGTGCTGGGGAATCCATCGGGCTCACCGATGTCGAAGGGAACTTTGTCCTGTACTACACGGAGGGTATTCAGGGGGCGAAGGTCGGACCGTGCCGCCTGTGGATGGAGGCCAGTGACCCGAGAGTCGCGATTCCACCCAGTCATGGAGTCAGGTCGGTAATTAAAGTCGATGTCACCAGGGGAACGAATCCGCCTCAGAAGATCGAGCTGTAAGTCGAGTGTTCCCAGTACTGCGTGACGCCCCGCAGTGTCGCAGAATCGAATCGCCATGAAGACCGAATTCCGTTGCGAGCAATGCGACCGACTGCTGCGTGTGGCCGTGATCCACGTGGGCTGTTCGGTGGCGTGCCCCGCCTGCCGAACGGAACTCGTGGTGCCAGAGAGTGGCTCCCTGGGGAAGCTCGATCGGGATTCCATTCCCGCCACCGAGATGGCCTGGGATCCACAGACTGTGTCGCTGCGGAGCATCCTGCAGGACACCTGGATACTTTACGTCGAGAACCTCTGGTTACTGCTGGCCGTCGCGTTGATCGATGTGCTGTTGTGGATCGTGGGGATCGTGCTGATCTTTATTCCGGCCGTGGGAACGTTTGCGGTCCTGTTCAAGGCAGTCGGGCTGCCCCCCCCGTTTTCTGTCATGGGGATGCTGCTCGTGTGGTGCCTCGGGTTCATGTTCCTCGTCAACGCCATGACTTGCAGCCAGACCAAGTTCTACTTGAAGGTCGCGCGCGGTGAACCGACGAACATCTTTGATGCGTTTCACATCGGCTGGGGTCCGGGGGCAATCACGATGCTGCCGACGATCTTCTTCGTCCTGTGCATGCTGGGCCTGATGATGTTCGTGTTTCCCGGGGTCTTCGTGTACCTGCTCTTCTGGCCGTACATCTGGATTTGGGCGGATCGCCAGACGGGGGGGCGGGACAGCAATGCCTTTGTGCTGGCGAAGGATTTGGCGCATCGCAACATTGGGACATCGGTGGCGATTGCGGTCATCAGCATCCTGATGACACTCTTTGGACTCATGCTGTTCGGGCAATCGCTTACCGGCGTCCTCAAGGCTGTGGCCTATCTCAAGATGAGTGGCCAGGAAGTGACCGGCATCGTGCGTCGTGATCGGCCGCTGAGCTTGCGTGACGCGGGAGTCGCCCCGGCATGAACCGCATCGTGATTGTGGCCGCTCGCCGGACTCCGTTCGGACGGATGGGAGGTCCGCTGGCTTCCGTGACTCCTCTGGAGATGGCCTCCACGGCGGCGGGGGCAGCGCTGGCCGCCCTCGCGCCAGAGGCCGTGGACTTGGTCATCCTCGGGAACGTGTACAGCGCCGGGCATGGGATGAATCTCGCCCGGCAGGTGGCCGTTCAAATCGGCGTGCCAATCGAGAGTCCGGCCTACACGGTCAACATGATGTGCGGGTCCGGGATGCACGCTGCCGCGTTGGGGGCTCAGGCCATCCGCGCGGGCGAGGCTCGGGTTGCCCTCGTCGGCGGGGTCGAGTCGATGTCGCTCGCCCCCTTCGCCCTGCCCCGACCGGCCAAGGGAGACACCCTCAATCCCCAAGCAGCCATCGACACCCTCCAGCACGATGGCCTGATCGACAGCTTCAGTCGGCAGCACATGGGCGACACCGCCGAGACACTGGCCCGCGAGTTCGGCCTGACCCGCACCGAGCAGGACGCCTACGCCTTCCGCAGTCAACAGCTCTATGCTATCGCTCATTCTCAGGGGCGGTTTCACGATGAACTCGTCCCCATCGCCGGACTGATGCAAGACGAGCCGCCTCGTCCCGGCGCGACTCTGGCCGCGCTGGCCAATTTGCGTCCGGTCTTCGATCCCAGCGGGAGCATCACGGCGGGAAACTCTTCCGGACTGACCAACGGAGCTGCGATGCTCGTCCTCGCCGAGGCACAGCATGCCCGACAACAGGGGTGGCCCATCCTGGCCGAGTGGAAGGGCTGCGTCACCGTGGGTTGCGATCCACAGCGGATGGGCTTGGGTCCGGTGCATGCAATCCAGGAGCTGTTTCGCCGCCAAGGGATGAGCTGGGGTGATGTCGACACGCTGGAGATCAATGAGGCGTTTGCGGCTCAGGTGCTGGCTTGTTTGCGGAACCTTGACATGACGCTGGACCTGAGCCGCTCGCACGATGAGTGGATCAGGCACCGTGGAGACCCGATCCGGTTCAACCCCGATGGCGGAGCGATCGCGCTGGGCCATCCGCTGGCCGCGAGTGGGGCTCGTTTGCTCACTCATCTGGCCTGGACGATTTCACGCGGTGAATCGAAGACCGCCCTCGCCGCTCTGTGCATCGGCGGCGGCATGGGAATCGCTGCAGCTCTGACTGCTGCCAACGATTGAGCGACCAAAGCCCAGGGGTTGCAACCCATGGGATTTCGTCCGTTTGACGCTCGCTCTCTCGCCCGGTAGAGTCGGATTCACCCTCTTCGTTCTCCGTTTTGGCGATTGCCTTCATGTCCGCGTTCCCCCGTCGTGCTCTGATCAGTGTGAGTGACAAGACCGGCTTGGCCGAGTTCGCCAAGGGGCTGGTGAAGCTGGGATTTGAGATCCTCTCGACCGGCGGCACGTCGAAGTTTCTCAAAGACTTGGGTCTGCCGGTCATTGATGTGTCGACCTACACCGGGTTCCCCGAGATCATGGACGGGCGGGTCAAAACCCTGCACCCCAAGATTCACGGAGCCATCCTCGGGCGGCCCGACCTCGCACATGATGCAGCCGCGATTCGCGAGCATGGGATCGTGCCGTTTGAACTCGTCGTGGTGAACCTCTACCCTTTCGAGCAGACGGTTGCCAAGCCGAATGTCTCGATCGATGACGCCATCGAGAACATCGACATCGGCGGCCCAAGCATGGTCCGCTCGGCAGCCAAGAACCACGCGTACATCGCCGTGGTCACCAAACCGGAACAGTACCCCGAGGTGCTGAATGCCCTGTGCGGGCCGGGGCTGTCCCCGGAGTACAAGCGACTGCTGGCTCTGGATGCCTTCCGCATGACGGCTCGCTACGACCGGGCGATCTCCGACTACTTCGACCGCATCACCGCCACCGACGAGACGCTGCGTCCGTTCCCGGCGGAACTCGGGCTTTCGTTCGTGCGGCAGGAGGTGCTGCGTTACGGCGAGAACCCGCATCAGGCCGCCGCCTTCTACGCTGAACGCAACCCCCCGCTGGCCTCGCTGGCCGCTGCCGAGAAGCTGCATGGCAAGGAGTTGTCCTACAACAACCTGCTCGACCTCGATGCCGCGATGGCCATCGTCCGCGAGTTCACCGACCCCGCCGCAGTGGTCATCAAGCACAACAACCCGTGCGGGTGTGCGATCGGGACGACGCTGGATGAGGCGTTCCACAAGGCGTACGAGGGCGACCCGATCAGCGCCTTCGGGTCGGTCTTGGGGTTCAATCGGACCGTCGATGTGAAGACGGCCGAGCGACTGTGCGAGCCGAACCGGTTCATCGAGTCGATCATCGCCCCCGGCTACGAACCCGCGGCGTTCGAGATGCTGACCACGAAGCCGAAGTGGAAGAACAACGTCAGGCTGCTGCGGTGCCCCGACTTCACCGCCGATCAAGCCCGGTCATTCGAGTACCGCCGCGTGACCGGCGGGCTGCTGGTGCAAGAGCGCGACGACCAGCCGGAAGACACGACCGCTTGGAAGGTCGTGACCACCCGCTCACCGACCGAGGCTGAACTCCGCGACCTGGCGTTCGGGTGGAAAGTGAGCAAGCATGTGAAGTCGAACGCCATCGTGCTCATTCACGGTGGCATGGTCGTCGGCGTGGGAGCGGGCCAGATGAGCCGGTTGGACTCCTCCTGGATCGCCGCCCACAAAGCGGGTGATCGCAGCCAAGGTGCCGTCGTGGCCAGCGATGCCTTCTTCCCTTTCCGCGACGGCATCGACGCAGCCGCCCAAGCCGGAGTCACCGCCGCCATTCAACCCGGCGGCTCGAAGATGGACGCCGAGGTCATCGCCGCCTGCAACGAACACGGCATGGCCATGATCTTCACCGGGAAGCGGCACTTTAAGCACTGAGGCGGCGGGTCATCGAGTCAACTCGATGGGTGTTCTCCGCGATTTCCAATCGGAGTGGATCGCCAGAGGTCCACATCAGCCAGCGAGAACCTCCCCGCGTCAGACACGAATTGAGTCCAATGTCGACATGGGTGGCTCGCGACTGGGTCAGACCATCCCTCATCCATCAACAGTTCCCGAATCGTCCCGGCTTTCATGCCGGGGTTGACCGCTTGGCGGGGATTGCGAACAATCCGGAGTCCCTCTGCGGTCGGCAGCGTCCCGAGGCCCGGTGAGTCTGACTCCCCGCGCCACGTTCTTGCCCATCGTCAACAGGGAACGCCGCCACTGGATGGACCCGAACTCTC
>JAYTWO010000392.1:0-9567 GCA_043743415.1 Planctomycetota bacterium | reverse complement strand
GCCACAGGTCGCCGAAGACCTGCACACGCTGCTGCAACAGGTCGCGAACATCAAGCCGATTTACGAGTGGACGAAGTACACCCAGCTGCAAACGAGCGCTCGCTCAGCAGAGCGAACGACGCGAGGAGTTCATTGAGGTCCGCGCGAAGAGCGGCGGGGATGTGATCCAGAATGTGTCGGCCCCGGACGCGACTGACGATGGTCATCAAGGCTCCGGTGATCAGGTCCAGATCCGCGAGACCTTTCACGAGGAGGGCCTGCCGAATCGGATCACCGCGGCGCATGTCGAGACGGCTGTGAAGAGTGATGCTGAGGCTGTCGAGCTGCTGCTGGATGACCTTCGGCAGCGCGATCAGTGGCCGGAGGAACTGTTCGCCGACACGAGCTAGGGCAGCCACGCGAACGTCGATCACGCGTCCGCGGAATGCAGGCCGTGCCACTGACGATCTACCTGAAACTCGCTGGCTGGAACCTGCTCCGCGCTGTGGCCCTCCGCGCGCTGCGACTGACCACGCCACCCACCACAGCCAGTGTTGCGGCCTAAAACGCAAGGAAAACCCCTCGCCAGTCCCCCCGCAGCCCCCCGAGCCTCCTGAACACGCCACAAGGAGTCCTCACCCGCCCACCCGCCCGCCCACTCAGACCAACCGCCAGAAAAACCCAATCCAACAGACCTGAAAATCCAACAAGATCCTACCACGCCCCACCCCCTCCTGTCGGGCGCGTCAGGATTGCCCATCGTACCCGTCAAGTCGACACTACTTCCGCTTCGCAATCGCCCGCTTGACGGCCTCGCCCATGTCCGCTGGACTCGGAGCGACTTCCACCCCCGCCGCTCGCAAAGCCTCCATCTTCTCCGCAGCTGTGCCCGCACCGCCGCTGATGATCGCTCCGGCGTGGCCCATCCGCTTGCCGGGAGGTGCGGTTTGGCCAGCGATGAACGCCGCACACGGCTTGGTGATGTGCTGCTTGATGTACTCGGCGGCTTCGATCTCCGCGTTCCCGCCGATCTCGCCGATGAGGAGGATCGCCTCGGTCCCCGGATCGTCCTGGAACATCTGCAGCAGTTCGATGTACTTGGTCCCGATGATCGGGTCGCCGCCGATGCCGATGGCGGTCGACTGGCCCAGGCCCACACGACCGAGTTGCCAGGTCGCTTCATAGGTCAGCGTGCCGCTCTTGCTGATCAGGCCGACCGTTCCCGGCTTGTGGATGTAGCCGGGCATGATGCCGATCTTGGCCACTTCCGGAGTGATGATCCCCGGACAGTTCGGCCCGATGAGCCGCGACTTCGGCGTCCCCTCCATGAACCGCTTCACGCGGGCCATGTCGAGGACCGGCACCCCTTCGGTGATACAAACAATCAGCCGCATCCCGGCGTCCGCAGCCTCCATGATCGCATCGGCAGCTGCGACTGGCGGCACGAAGATCAGCGAGGTGTTGGCCCCGGTCTTGCGAGCGGCCTCGGCCACGGAGTTGAACACCGGGAAGCCATCGATATCGGTGCCCCCCTTGCCGGGCGTGACTCCGCCGATCATGACGTTGTCTTTGGGACGATGCTCGAGGGCATAGGCCCGGCATTGCTGGCTGTGAAACAGCCCGACCTTGCCGGTGATTCCCTGGGTGATGATACGGGTTTCGCGATCGACGAGAATGCTCATGGTGTTCTCTGTAGCAGAACTCGTGAGAGTTCTGGCGTGACGGCAGAACTCTCACGAGTTCTGCTACTGCGGGGTGACGGGGTGTCAATTCAGTCGGTGGTTCTCACGGGTCAGAGTGTAGGTCCGCTGCAAGTCGACGGGAATGCACGGGCCGTTCTTAAGAAACATCGGCAAAGTTGGAAGGGGCTCTCCGATTCCCAAGCGGTGGTGCCACACGTCCAGGATCGGATGGTCATCGCGAGTGGTCGGGCGGTAGGCACACGCAGACAGGCCGCGGGGCGAATCGGCTGGGCCTCCCAGTCCGCTCATCAATTCGTTGTGCAAGTTGGCGTGCCGATCGGTCACGATGTCGATCACGACCAATCCGATCGCCTCGTGCAGAAAGGTGGCACACTTCTGCACGAACGCTTCTCTCGCATCGGGGCGGTCCTTGTTGCTCGGGCTGACCAGTTCGATAGCCCCGGCAAGCACTGGCCCTTCCGATTGGTTGTAGATGTCGACTTGCACGATATCTGTGGTCAGCAGGAAGTCGAGTGTCAGGGTCGGCGACTCGGGACTCCACGCAGCTGTGGGAGTGGGTGTGTTTGCGTCGTCAAATCCCGCCCCGTCCCACGCTGCAACATCTGGAGCCACTTGAATTCCATAGTGTACCGTTGGCTCGGCGAACCAATCGGCGGGCAGAATTCGATTAAGTTCCGCAGCCAAGTTTGACGCCCACGAGGAGTGGAACGCCTCCCAGTGGCGAACGCCTTTGAGCGGAGGATGGAAGTGGTCAAGGAGCATGGTGGCGAGCGGGGGCGTCAGCCCTCCGAGGAGGTAGTGGGGTGGGGGCCGCGTGCGAGAGACTCGGGGGGCTGACGCCGCCCCGCTCGCCGTTACGCCTTGAGCGACGCCACGACCTTCTTGGCGGCATCGGTCAGGTCGCTGGCCGAGATGATCTGCTTGCCGCTCTCCTTCAGCATCGTGCGGGCCAGCTCGACGTTCGTCCCTTCCAGACGCACGACCAGCGGGACCGTGAACCCGACCGTGTCATAGGCGGTGAGCAACGCCGTCACGATCGTGTCGCACTTCATGATGCCGCCGAAAATATTGACCAGCACGGCCTTCACGTTCTTGTCGGCCAAGATGATCCGGAAGGCTTCGGTGACCTGCTTCACATCGGCCCCGCCGCCGACATCCAGGAAGTTCGCGGGCTCGCCGCCATGGAACTTGATGAGGTCCATCGTGCTCATCGCCAGTCCGGCCCCGTTCACGAGGCAGCCGATGTTCCCCTCCAGCTTCACGTAGCTCAGACCCGCCGCCTGAGCCTCGACTTCGGTCGGCTCTTCCTCGCTCAGGTCGCGCAGCTCGGCCAAGTCCTTATGCCGGAAGGCGGCGTTGTCATCGAACGTCACTTTGCCGTCGAGGGCCAGCAACTGGCCGTCCTTGGTCAGGACCAGCGGATTGATCTCGACCATGCTGCAATCGCGGTCGACGAAGAACTTCGCGATCTTCGGCAGGAAGGTCTGAGCCGACTTCACCGCAGCGTCATTCAGCCCCATCGCATAGGCCAGCTTCCGGGCCTGGAACGGCTGGAACCCGAGTGCGGCGTCGAAGTGTTCGCGGAAAATTTTCTCGGGGGTGTCGTGAGCCACATCCTCAATGTTCATGCCCCCTTCGGTCGACATCATCACGCACGGCAGCCCCGTCTCGCGGTCGACCACGATCCCGAGGTACAACTCGCGATCGATCGCCAACCCCTGCTCGACGAAGAGGGTGTTGACCTGCTTCCCCTCATCGCCGGTCTGGATCGTAACGAGCGTACTGCCGAGCATGCGGGCGGCGTTGGCCTGCGCTTCGTCAGCCGACTTCACGAGGACGACTCCTCGCTGTTGCGGATGTTCCTTGAAGGTCCCCTTGCCGCGCCCACCGGCGTGGACCTGCGACTTGACGACCGCAATCGGCCCCCCGAGGGTCGTGAACGCAGCTGCGGCCTCAGCGGGGGTCTTGGCGACGATCCCGGTAGGAACGGCCACTCCGGCCTTGGCGAAGAGGGCCTTCGCCTGGTATTCGTGAATCTTCATGGAACTCTGGTCATCCCGGAAACGCAGCAGTGCCGACAATCGCGAGCAACCAGCGACTGTCGGCCTTTGGAGTACCGCATGATAGTTTTGTCGCTGGCAAAAGGCCACGTTGCGGAATACGAGGTTCACGGCTGGTGTCTGCGTCACAAAATGAGGCAGATCAACAATCAGATTCCCGCGAGGTTTGGAACACTGATCTTCGCTGATCTTGGCCAGGATCAGCGAAGATCAGCAGAGATGAGTGTTCCAGTTTCCCCTGAATCCCTGAATCCGTGCGTTGGGGGGCAAGAGAACGCAGCGCGGCATCACCGCAACCCAAGTGATCTGCCGCACGCGGACTCTGACGACTCGTCGTGTGCCCCCGCCTCCTCGAACTGCGTGATTGGCGGGGGATCAAATCTGTGAGAAGTTGTACGACTCACCCCCAGAATGTTTGCGAGCTGCACAGATTTTTACAGGCCGGTCGAGCTGCGAATTCCGTGTGTTCGCATTTGGGTTGCGGCCAGAGGCTGCGCTGGGTGTTCATCGTCAAATGCGGTCCCTACTTTTCGGATGCACACACGATGCGGAGTCTTCGAAGCGGAGCGCTCTGGGCGTCGCTCGGAGATGCGGTATGATCTGTCTATCATGGCCCAGTTCGACCTCACTTCCGAATTCGCCCCCGCGGGCGATCAACCGACCGCGATTGCTTCTTTGGTGCGGGGCATCAAGGAAGAGAAAAGATCACAAGTCCTCCTCGGAGCGACCGGCACCGGCAAGACCTTCACGATGGCGAATGTCATCCAGCAGTGTCAACGCCCGGCGCTAGTGCTATGCCACAACAAGACCCTCGCCGCCCAGCTCTATAGCGAGTTCAAGGATTTCTTCCCCCACAACGCCGTCAGCTACTTCGTCAGCTACTACGACTACTACCAGCCGGAAGCCTACATCCCGCAACGCGATATCTATATTGAGAAGGACTCGTCGATTAACGAGGAGATCGACCGGCTGCGACTGTTGGCCACCAGTGCTCTCGTGTCGCGGAGGGATGTGATTGTGGTGGCCAGTGTGTCGTGCATTTATGGGTTGGGGTCGCCGAAGGACTACTTGGAGATGATGGTCCCGCTGCATGTCGGGACCGAGGTCAATCGCGATGAGATCTTGCGCAAATTCGTTGACATCCATTATGAGCGAAATGACTTCGATCTGGCTCGCGGAAAGTTCCGCGTGCGGGGCGATGTGATCGAGGTCTGGCCCGCTTACGAAGAGTTTTGCTACCGCATTGAACTCTGGGGGGATGAGATCGAGAAGCTGTCGATTATTAACCCGGTGAGCGGGGAGAGTTCCAAGCCGCTGATCGATGTCTATATCTATCCGGCCAAGCACTTCGTCCTGCCGCAAAGCCGCATCGACGCTGCCCTCGAAGAGATCGAACTCGAACTCAATCAACAACTCGCCAAGTTCCAGGTCGAGGGGAAGCTACTGGAGGCTCAGCGTCTAGCGGCCCGCACGCGGCACGATCTCGAACTACTGCGAGAGATTGGGTTCTGTCCGGGGATTGAGAACTACTCGCGGGCCTTGGCGAACCGCAAGAAGGGGGAGGCCCCAGCGACGTTATACGACTTCTTCCCCGAGGACTTCTTATTATTCGTCGACGAGTCGCACGCCACGGTGCCGCAGATTCGGGCGATGTATAACGGGGACAAGGCTCGCAAGGGGACGCTGGTCGAGCATGGGTTCCGGCTACCGATGGCCCTCGACAACCGGCCGCTCAAATTCGAGGAGTGGGACGCCCGCCGAGGCCAGACTGTGTTCGTCACAGCCACCCCCGCCGACTGGGAACTCGACCAGGCCGAGGGGGAAATCGTCGAGCAGATCATCCGCCCGACCGGGTTGGTGGACCCCGTGATCCACATCCACCCCGCTCGGGGCCAGGTGCCGCACCTCATCGAGCAGATTAAGAAGCGGGCCGAGCGCGGCGAGCGCACGCTCGTGACCGCTCTCACGAAACGGCTCTCCGAAGACCTCGTCGGCTACCTCAAAGAGGAGGGCATCCGCTGCGAATGGCTGCACTCGGAACTCAATGCGATCGAGCGGGTCGAGGTGTTGCGCGAGCTGCGTGAGGGGGTGTTCGATGCGGTGATCGGCGTGAACCTATTGCGCGAGGGGCTGGACCTGCCCGAGGTCTCACTCGTGTGCATCCTCGACGCCGACAAGGAAGGGTTCCTCCGCAGCGCAACCAGCCTGATCCAGACCATCGGTCGCTCCGCCCGCAACGTCAACGCCGAGGTGTTTTTATATGCCGACCGTGTCACGGACAGCATGCAGCAAGCCATCGACGAAACCAACCGCCGCCGCGTCGTCCAGATCGCTTATAACGAGAAACATGGCATCACCCCCGAAACCATTAAAAAGGCGATCCGTCGCGGCATCGAGGAAGAAATCCATGCCCGCAAGATCGTGCAGCAGGTCGCCGGTGTCAAAGACGACACGCAATACATCACGCAGGAGTACCTCCAAGAACTCGAAGCCGAAATGCTCACCGCCGCCCAAGACCTCGAATTCGAACGCGCCGCCCAAATCCGCGACAAAATCGCCCAACTGCAACGCGACATGACCGGCGACAGTTCAGGAGGTCAACCCAAGCACGCCCCCGCCAGCGGCAAACAACGCGGTGGCAAACGTGGCTCCAACGGCAAAGGCGGCTCCAGCAGCAAAGGCCGCGCCCCGTTTCCGGGGAAGGGGAGGTGAGGCGTATTGACAAGTGATTCGTACGTGAGATAATCCTCAGAAGATCCGTCCCATCGTAGGAATGCACAGTGGCAAGTAGTAATCAGAAGAAGCAAGCACAGTTTGTTCGATGGATGGGACCAATTCTTGATGCGATCCGAGAATTGAGCGGCTCGGGACAGCCGCGTGAGATTTCGGATATGATTGCCTCAAAGCACAATGTATCAGACAAAATACTTCAAGAAACCCTGAAGTCTGGACAGACACGGTTCTATAACCAGGTGCAGTGGGCGCGACAATATTTGGTATGGGAAGGGCTCTTGGATGGCTCTACCAGAGGTGTTTGGGAGCTGACCCCGAAAGGATATAAGGTCAAACTGAATGAGGATTCCGCTCGGGAGATTTTCCTCAAATGGGTTCGGATTCATCGAGACGCGAGAAAGAATGCCGAACAAGACAAGTCACCTATTCCAACTGAGATAGACACCGAAGCGGATGATCACCGACAAGTTCTCCTAGAGATACTCAAGAAATTGTCACCGAAGGGGTTTGAACATGTGTGTGGACTTCTGTTGAGACGGTCCGGATTCGAAAGAGTATCGATTACAGGAGGGCCAAAGGATGAGGGGATTGATGGTATTGGCATTCTTCAAATCAACCCCTTTGTAAAATTCAAAGTTCTGTTTCAATGCAAGAAGTACGAGAAGTCTGTCGGGCGGTCGCATGTCGCGAACTTTCGAAACTCCATGATCGGTCGTGCTGACAAAGGTATTATCCTCACGACTGGCACGTTCACTGCGGATGCTAGGCACGAAGCGGAGAGAGATGGGGCTCCCCCCGTCGAGTTGGTGGATGGTGAGATGCTCATCAAGATGTTTGAAGATGTGGAACTTGGAGTTAAGCCGACGACTGTGTACGAGGTGGATCATGCATTCTTTGTCGAATTTCTTGATGGGATTTGAGTCGACAAGTGGAGTCGGGAGCCGCTTATGCAAGTCAGCGTCATCCTCAACCAGCAGCTCAGCAGGATCTTCGCCCTCCCTTTGCCGGACATCTTGCCGCGACAGAACACTAATGCTCCACATCACAAGTGCATGAAGTCCAGCGAGCCATTGAGGAGTCACAGTCATGAGCGAGAGTGCCCGATACATCAAGCTGGTGGAATGGTCCGATGAGGATCAGTGCTTCGTGGGCCAATGCCCTGGCATCATCGGTCCATGCTGCCATGGAGATGACGAAGCCGAGGTCTACCGTCGTTTGTGCCAGATCGTGGAGGAATGGATCGACAATCTCCATCGTGATGGGCAACCACTGCCGCCGCCAACTGCCGGTCGGGGAGTTGCAGAGAAGATCGCGTGAGACTGGTAAACCACGTAAAGACAAAGAGCGATGATGAGTTGAGAAAGCTGGTCAGACGCCATTCAATTCCGGTTTTCTTCTATGCCTGTCCACTCCAATGTGGCAGCGCCTCCGGCAAAGAAAACAAATCGGTTGAAGTCATACATGTACATCCAAGTGACCGTGGTTCCCTTGGGAGCTTTCGGAAGAATGCTATCGCTTTGCGACGGCTGCCCCTCACCGGTGTCGAAACCGATGCCGCCCGGCTCTTGCCACGGATAACCAGAGTCCTCTAGCTCTCGCGGATCGGGTGGCTCAATCACGAGGTAAGCCACATTCTCCACCGTCACCCGCGCGGGCCGATATGTCTCTGGTCCCTGTGCATCATCCATATCGCCGATCCAGACGACGACATGAAGAATGAGTCTTCGATCCATATAGTCCATCTCAAAACGATGGAGCTGCGAGTCATGGAACCCGTTCGGCAGGGTATCGGCTAATTCCCCGAACGTCATGTGAGTATCTCCCGTCGTGTATCAAACATCAGACCTTACCGGCTCTTCTGTCTCGTTCCCAAGCTCTGCTTGGTAACGCCTATCCCCGAAGCTCTGCTTCGCCGCGTGCCAAGAGGCTATCGCGTGGGTGAACCGCGTCGCGCTGGCACGGGGGACTGACGTCCGCCCGCTCGCTGTCGATTTGGGGGTATGGTGAGCAAAACACGGGGGCTGTCTTTCCCAATCGCTACGTTGGAAAGAGCTGCTTCTCGGCCTTCTGTTTCGGCTTCCGCACTTTGGGCTGGGTTGCAGCAGCCGGTGGAGTCTCGGTCTCGATGCCCTTCTGCCGCTTCCCATTTGCTGTACTCGGCACGCTGACTTTCGGGTCTTCTGCCCCATCGAGCTTATCTCCGACCTCGATCATGCCGAGGCGCTTCATCCCCCGGTCGATGTACTCTTCGCTGATATCAAACGCCACGAATTGCCGACCGAGTTTCTTGGCGACGGCGACGGTGGTCGAGCTGCCGCTGAAGGGGTCGAGGACGAGGTCGCCGGGGTTGGAGCTGACCTTGATGATCCGGCCCAGGAGTTGTTCCGGCATCTGGCAGCCGTGGAACCCCTCGCGTTCCTTGAAGGTGCCGGCCACGCGGGGGAAGTACCAGGTGCTGTCGTCGGGCTGGAAGCCTTCGGTGAGGTCTTGCGGCCTGAGTACCCACGTGTCATCCGGCAGGCGGCCTTCCTTGGCCCCGCGTTTGTCGGCGTAGACCATCTGCCGGGCCGAGGGGACGAGGATCGCCTCGCGATTAAAGGTGCAGGTTTTGGGGTCCTTCACGAAGTGAAAGATGTGCGTGTGCGAGCGGCTGAACTTGTATTTGCAGTTCACGCCGAACGTGTAGTACCAGATCACCCAACTGCGGCAGTGGAAGCCGAGGTCTTGGCTGATGAGCTTGAGTTCCGCCGCGTACTCATCGCCGATCGCCAGCCAGAATGTGCCGTCCGGTTTGAGCACGCGATGCACTGCCGCGATCCATTGCTTCGACCAATCGAGATAGTGGCTGCGTTCTTTCTTGTCGTCGTAGACGTCGTAGTCGTAGCCAATGTTGAACGGCGGATCGGCGAACGCGAGATCGACGACGCCTTCCGGACGAGCATTCATTTCAGCGATACAGTCACCCAGCACGATCGTATTCAGCGGCAGGTCCATCCGACGAAAGCTCCGTTGAAGAAAATATGTCATCCCCGTGAGCGGATCGTATGGAGACTGCGAGCTGGGCGCAACTCTGCGTGAAGCGACGCACTAGT
>JAYTWO010000391.1:0-3621 GCA_043743415.1 Planctomycetota bacterium | reverse complement strand
CGATCCCTCGGTCCCACCGCTGAAGCGGTGGGCTATTTTCGGGTGTCCCTGCCGGGACAAGGAGGGGTCGAGTGGACATCCGTGGGGAGCAACCATCCGGATTGCAAAGTGCATCTCGCACTCTCGTACGACATACATTCCAAATCGATCTTGCCTTCAACCGCCATCTCGGATTCAATCCCGCCCGATCTCGTTCGCATTCCTCGGGCAGGAACTGGTCATGACCGCCATTCGTCTCGCTCAGTTCCTGCTGATGGCTCTGTACGTCTCGCACCTTCCAGCCGATGAACCCGCGTCCCCCCGTCCGGTTCCACCCGCGTGCGTGATCCTGATCGGCGGCATCGACTCCGACCCTACTCCCGAACAGATTGCGGGCACGGCCCCGCGCGGGCAAGGGCAGAGCGGGATGTACCAACTCGCCGGAGACCTCGCCCAACAGGGACTCGCGACCGAGTATTTCAACTGGAACGGCTCGCGCGCCGGGCAGATCACAGACAAGCCTCCGCTCTCCGCCGGGATCTCGCAGTTCATCCTGGAACGCCACGCCACACGACCGACCGAACAGCTCGCGATCGTGGCCAACAGCTGGGGCGGCCACACCGCGTGGGAGGTGTGCGAGGCACTGACCGTCGCGGAGGTGCCGATCACGGTGGCCGTGTTTCTGGACCCTTCCTCGTTCGGACGGGCCAAGACCACGCAGCCGATGCAGCTGCCTCGCTGCATCAAGTCAGCCCGCAATTACTACACGCGGAACGTGTTCGGCTGGCGGGAATGGCCGAACGAAGAGCGATTGGTCAATGTCGACCTGGGCGATGCGAAGCACGGCTTTCTGGTCCAGGGCGGCCCGAAGTACGCCGCCGCCTTTGATACCCAGGCCCACATCGCCGCAGAGTGGGATCCTCGCATTCATCGGGAGATCACCCAGCAAGTGCTGACGGTGCTGAAGACCGACAAGCCCCCCAGCGTGGTGCGAACAGCGGCTCTGCCTCCCACGGGCGAGGCGTCCACTCAGATCAAGTAATGATCGACGCCCAGACCACTGCCAGGAGTGTCGCCTTTCGCTTTGCGACAGGACGTTCTTTCGCGAAGAGGTTGACTGTGTTTCGATCAGGCTGACTGTGTCTCAAACTGAGAGGCTTGAGCTTGCAGGATTACGTCACCGGCTGGGCCAGGCAGTGCTCCAGCTGTTCCAGTTGCTGGTCCACCCAGAGCAGTTGATCTGCCGACAGCGGTTGGTCGCCGAAGCGGACGGCGTAGAACGACTCGACCAGTGCGAGGGTCGTGCCGGTCATTCCGGAGCTGCGAAAGCGGGACTGGAATTGGTCTTCCGCACGGAGGGCAAATTCGCGCGGAGTGAGGGTCTGGATCTCGGCCAGTCCGAAGTGTTGGAGCACGTGCAGCAGCCGCGCATAGAACTCGACGGTGATGGCCCGCCGTTGAGCGAGATCGCGTTCGCGGGTCCAGCCTTTCCACTTCATGAACAGTGTCCGCACCAACCACACGGCCCCCGCACTGGTCAGCACCAGGATCAGTGCCACCGCGATGCCTTCGCCACGAAACCACCGGCTGGGCGAGGACAACAACTCCTTCAGTGGGGCGAGAATCGGAAGTTCTCCAGACATCAAGCCCCTGAAATTATGCTGAATGGCGTCACTCACACTGCGGAGTGGGGCATAGACCAATTCGTCCTGCTGCGATTGGGAATAGCTCATGCTTTGAAACCAGATGGAGCGCGTCTGGTTGACGAGGTTGGGAGTGGCATCCTTCGCCTTGGAAGCCACCTCGAAGTCGCGCAGGCCGGGAGTCGGATCGAACGTGACCCACTCCCCATCCACAAAGCCCTCCACCCACGCATGGGCATGCAGCGCTCGGACATCGAGCTGGCCGGCCCTTTGGTTGTACTCGGCTCCCTTGAACCCACTGATCAGTCGCGAAGGGATGCCGACTCCCCGCAGCATCAAAGCCAGCGCCGAGGCGAAGTACTCGCAGTGCCCCTGCTGGCGGTTGAACAGGAAGTCCTCGACCGGGTCAATCTTCGGATCATCCACCGACAGGTCGAGCGTGTAACTGAATTCGTCAGAGTCGCGGAGGTAGGCCTCGAGCACGCGGGCTGCGGACTCGTCGTCCGCGTCCCGAGTCGAGCGTTTCAGCAGCTGTTGAGCGAGTTCAGAGATGCGTTCGCTGGGAGTCCGGAGCAGGCGTGTTTCGACCGACCGATTCAGTCGGGAAAATCGTTTCCACGCATCCCGCACCAGCGGATTAGTCGTCTCCACCGGGGGCGTGACCGACACGGTATAGGAGTACGGCTGCGATGTCTCGGCCGCATCCAACCGCTCCAACGCTTGAGAATGTGGCTGGTAAATCAGCTCCACCGGGTCCGTGAATCCGATGGCCCCGCGACCGGATCCGGTATAGAACAGCACCGACGAATCGATCGGTCGCAAGGTGATATTCAGTCGCACCGGTCCCGACGTATTCAGTGATTCTTCCCATTCATAGGGTGGATACTGCCACCTCTGCCAACTGCCTTCATCATACGTCTCCAACACCGCACCGCGGAACAGCGGCTCGGCACCGATCGCTGCGGCCAAGCCATCGGGGCCAATCGGGAGACCGGTCCAGCCATCGAGAACCTTCACCTCCATGACCAGTTCCTGGCTCTCCATCACTTTGCCAATGTCACCCAGTCTCACGTTCTCCGTGAATCCCGTGGCTCCGCCGCGACCCCGCAGCGGACTGTCGCCAAAGACATCCGGGGTCGACAGCCAGACACGCGGTGTCAGTACGAAGAACGACATCCCCACGACGAGGATCAAGACAAACATCACCGCGCCGCCACCCATGAACCGAGGCGAAATCCAACGCCCCTGCTCATCGGTGCGAACCCCGTTCCGCGCCAAACTGAGACGAGTCAGCGGAGCCACCACCACCTCTGCGGTCGCAGACTCCGGCGTTTGGGGAGACAGCAGTTGAGGATCGGTCAGCAGTGCCGCCCGTGTGAGACTGAGCAGCGACATCGTCCAGACGGCCGACGCCGTATACACAAACAGCGCCGCCCCAAACCACGGCTGATTGGTCAGCACGGACCCCACGGCCACCTGCAGCATGGACAGCGCGAAGATCCGCCACATCCGACGCAAGTCCTTCTCTTGGAGCAGCAACGTCCACGTCAGGTAGACGATCAAGTGCCCCCCCGCCAACAGCCTCGATTCCCCCTCGCCCCGAAACTCCAACAGCGCCAGCCCCAGTGCGACCAGTGCAGCGACATTCAGCAGTAGCCCGGGAGGTCGCAGCCACCCCAGGAGATCGATGACCACCAACGACACCAGCGCCAATGGAACCGTGATCAGTGCCAGTGGTGCCTCCTCTGCAGCCGCCATGATCGCCGCGGCGACGCAGATTTGCAGAGTCAGGCTGACAAACAGCGTGTTACGAAGTGTTCTCACCGCGGTTCCCCTCACGAGTTGAGGATACCCGTTGTCCCGTACGGGAGTCGAGCGACACAGGCCCGATCGTCGTGGCCGTGTGTGCATCAGAAAAGTAGGCAGCGATTCCACGCGGCGCGTCATGATCCAAGGGGGAGCCGCAGATGAACGCAGATGAAGAGGCTCAACAACGAGA
>JAYTWO010000390.1:0-3233 GCA_043743415.1 Planctomycetota bacterium | reverse complement strand
CGAACGAGTCCACATGGGCAGCCAGTCGCCCCCGGCCCATGTCACTCGCTCTCGACGCGCGAACGTCGCTCGGGACGGGCAAATGTGCCCGTCCTACGGCCGCTGGCAAGCCGAAGTGCCTGCACCCTGTTTCGCTGACCCTCCTCAACACCTCAATACCGCGCCAAGTCCCCGCGCTGGGACTTGATATTGAGTTCTCCGACCCACGACTGGGCCGAGGAGACCATCATGCGGATGTCGCTGCCGATGGCCAGGAACTGCCAGCCTTCACCGATCCGCTGCTTCACGTCAGCGGGTGTCAGCACATGCAGGCCGACCGGAGTACCCGCTCGTTTTCCCGCCGCCAGGATGCGTTGCAGCATCGCTTCGTGTTCGGCGGGAGTGGGGTCGGTGCCGTCCGGGCTGCGCATCTGGGCTTGCAGGTCGTTGGGGCCGACGAAGATCGCGTCCACTCCGGGGAGGCGGTAGATTTCGTCGGCATTGGCCACGCCGGTCGGCGATTCCGTTTGCAGGATCACCAGCACTTCGTCGTTGGCCTTCTTGTAGTAGTCGCCCGCTGCCGCGTCGAAGTTCATCGCGTGCAGCGTGCCGCCGACGGAGCGATTGCCGATCGGCGGGTACTTGGCAGCTGCGATGATGGCTTGGGCCTGCTCGACGGTATCGACCATCGGGGCAATGATGCCCCACGCCCCGCCATCGAGGGCGCGCTTGATGTTCTCGTGATTGCCTTCGGGGACACGGCACAGCGGCACGCACCCCGCATCGGCGATCGCTCCGAAGAGAGCCGACGCCTGAGCCCAGTCGATCGGCGAGTGCTCCATATCCACCGTCAGCCACGGAAACCCCACCCTCGCGAGCAGCCGCGCGGCGACCAGATCGCCCAGCGAGAGCCACGTGCCGACCTGGGGCTGGCCGTTGCGGAGAGCGGCTTTGACGGGGTTGCGTTTCATGGGAGGTGTCCTTCCGGGAGGTTGAATCAGTTTGGTATCTTCACGTCGGAGGCCGTGGCTGGCAACCATTGTGGGAAGACGATCTGTGTCGCCGCGTCGTACCACATTCCCGCCCGCACTTGCTAGAATCCCGTCTCAGTGGCCTCGGGAAATCTGTCGACTTCGGTTCACGTCATGCAACCTGCCTTGAATAACGTCCCCGTCGCCGTCTCACCGGCGGAGAAATACCGCGAGTATCTCGCGACGAAGGGGCTGCGCCTCACCCGCGAACGCAGCATCATCATTGAAGAGGTGTTCGCCTCGCACGAACACTTCGACGCCGAGCAGTTGATCGGACGCCTCGCCCAGCGGACCGATGGGACGCGGGTCAGCCGGTCGACGATCTACCGTTCGCTGCTCCAGTTGGAGGAGGCGGGACTGATCCGCAAGGTCGCCCGGCAGGACGACCGCGATGTCTTCGAACACGACTACGGCTACCCGCAGCACGACCACCTGATCTGCCGGAAATGCGGGACGCTGATCGAGTTCCAGGCCGACGCGATCTCTCAGGTGCTCAGCGAAGTGGCCTCGCGTCACGGGTTCCGGATGGATGGCCATCGGTTGGAGGTCACCGGCCTGTGTGATGCGTGCTGTCGACCTCCGGCGTCGAGGCCGAAGAAGCTCAACTTGTTGTGAAGGTAGCACGACGCTCCGCGTCGTGAATTACGACGCGGAGCGTCGTACCACAATCACTCTCCCTCCAGGAACACCCCGCCGATGGCCACCGAACCTTCGGCCTCCTCCCCGACACCCGCTTCGGTCCGACGCGTGGTCCTGGCCAGCTTCCTCGGCACGATGATCGAGTGGTACGACTTCTTCCTGTACGGCACAGCTGCAGCACTGGTGTTTAACAAGCTGTTCTTTCCGACGGTGGATGCCCGCACGGGGACAATGGCGGCCTTCGCCACATATGCAGTGGGGTTCGTGGCCCGACCGTTTGGCGGCGTGGTGTTTGGGCACTTTGGAGACCGCGTGGGACGGAAGTCGATGCTGGTGACGACGCTGGTGATGATGGGGGCGGCGACCTGTTTGATTGGTCTGCTGCCGACTTACCACTCCATCGGGATCGCCGCTCCGATACTGCTGGTGGTGTTACGATTCGTACAGGGATTCGGCGTGGGTGGCGAGTGGGGCGGTGCAGTGTTGATGGCGGTCGAGCATGGGCATCAGGGGCGACGCGGCTTGTACGCCAGTTGGGTCCAGGCCGGTGTGCCCGCCGGGATGATCCTGGCCAATGGGGTGTTCAGTGTCTTTAACCGAGTGCTCTCGGAGGAGCAGTTCCTGGCGTGGGGCTGGCGTGTGCCGTTTCTACTGAGCATCGTGCTGCTGGGGGTCGGCATGTTTATCCGTCTGCGAGTGATGGAGACGCCGCTGTTTGCCTCTCTTCCCACGAGCGAGAAGCCGAAGACGCTGCCGATTCTGGAGGTGATCCGCGACTACCCCCGCAACGTGTTACTGGCGATGGGAGCGAGGTGCGGGGAGAACGCCTCGTTCTATGTCATCACGGTGTTCGTGCTGACCTATGCAACCCAGATTCTGAAACTCCCGAAGCCGACCATCCTGAACGCGGTGCTGATCGGATCAGCGGTCCAGTTCTTCGTGATCCCGCTGCTGGGGTGGCTGTCCGATTTGAAGGGGCGCAGGATCGTGTACATGACGGGGACGGTGCTGATGGCCCTGTTCGCGTGGCCGTTCTTCCTGCTCGTGGACACGAAATCGCCGCTGTGGATTGCGGTCGCTGTCACCGTCGGATTGGTGATCCACTCGGCCATGTACGCCCCGCAGGCCGCGTTCTTTGCGGAACTGTTCGGCACGCGGGTGAGGTACTCGGGAGCCTCGTTTGGGTATCAGTTGGCCTCCCCGCTGGCCGGAGGAATCGCGCCGCTGGTGGCCGCGGCGCTGCTGCAATGGAGCGACAACAATCCGTGGTCGGTGGCCGCTTACATCGCGGGGATGTGCGCGATCACCTGGGTGGCGGTGTTTCTGGCCGAGGAGACGCACCTCAAGGAGATGACCGAGGCGAGTGAGGGCCCGAATGACACAGCGTCGTGAGCGCCGTACCGCTCACAGATTGTGCCGATTCTTGCCGCAAGCAGAATCATCATTTCCCGATTCGGAAGAAGCCTGACGACTTCTACTACGAGCGGTGTGTGCATCAGAAAAGTAGGTCGTTGATAAAAAACGCCACCGAGGCGGCAGGTCGATTCGATTCTGGCACTCTGTGCAGGCGGATGGCAGTGACTG
>JAYTWO010000389.1:0-3674 GCA_043743415.1 Planctomycetota bacterium | reverse complement strand
CCCGTTACCCAAAGCGGCAACCGGACGCCTCCCGTGACATCAGCAAGACATGTAAGAGATTCAGCACATGAGTCCACGGATGCAAGATGCAGTGTTGATTGGCGTCCTTCCCATATTGCTGCTTGGTGCAATGTTTTCGGATCGGATACCTGTCCGAAAGGATTTAAGAGTATGGGTGGTATTCACCCCAGTGTTCATCGTGTTGTTGGTTGCGTGCTATTATGCCGTAAGAAGCCCTCGTGACAAAGACACTTCTGCGAAAGGTCCTGACAAGATCGACTAAGGACATGGTCCACAACAACTTCCCGGTTCTCACCACCGTGGATTGTTCGAGCAGATGGGCTGCTACTTCATCCCGGCTGGATGCCAGCGATGGGCCAGTGGTTGATTGCAGCGACGCCACCGGAAAACGGCGCCCGTGAGCGACACACAGAGCCGGAAGCGTCAGCGCTCGGAGACTTCGTCGTGCGGCGTTCGCTCCGGGCGCTGACGCTTCCGGCTCGTTTCGAGCGATTCAGCATCACCAGCGTAGCGGGCTTTGCCAGCTCTCTTTCAACTCAGCCAAGCTGGCGTTGATCAACATCGCGCCGGTCGAGCCGGTGATTCTGAGGTGAGGGGTTGCGGTCACGGACCCGATGTCGAGGGCGGGGATTTTGGCGGCGTGGAGGATGGTCAGCACTTGGTCGGCTTGGGCAGTGGGGACTTCGAGTACGAATCGCGTCTGGCTCTCCGAGAAGAGGGCGTCGACGGCGTCGCGCGACTCGGGGCAGACGCTGTTGATCGAGGCTTCGACGCCCAGCCCGCCGGCGAAGGCCATCTCGGCCAGGGCCAGCGCGAGGCCGCCTTCGCTCAGGTCGTGGCAACTCCGCACGAAGCCCGCTGCCAGTACCGCATGCACGGCGGCCAGGGTCTTCGGAGCCTGGACGAAGTCGACGCGCGGGACGGTGCCGCCCGCCAAGTCCTGGACGAAGGCGAAGTGGCTGCCGCCGAGTTCGGACTGGGTGCGACCGACGAGGATCAGCCGGTTGCCCGCCGACTTCAGGTCCATCGTCACGGCGTTCTCGACATTCTCAATCTGCCCGAGTGCGGAGATCAGCAGCGAGGACGGAATCGTGATGACCTGCTTCTTCCCGTTCGCATCGTCGTACTTGAACTCGTTATTCAGCGAGTCCTTGCCGCTGATGAACGGCGTGCCGTAGGCCAGGGCTGCGTCGTGGCAGCCGAGAGCGGCACGCACGAGCGAGCCCAGCGTCTCGGGGCGTTCGGTGTTACCCCAGCAGAAGTTGTCGAGGATCGCGATCTGCGACGGATCGGCTCCGACGGCGACGCAGTTCCGCAGGGCCTCATCGATCGCAGCTGCGGCCATCCAATAGGGGTCACAGTCGCCGTAGCGGGGGTTCATGCCGTTGGAGATCACGGCCCCGCGCATGGAGCCGAGGTCGGGGCGGACGATGGCGGCATCGGACGGGCCATCGTGGGCGATGCCGACCAGCGGCTTGACGACGCTGCTGGCTTGGACCTCGTGGTCGTACTGGCGGATGATCCACTCTTTGGAGCAGACGTTGAGCGACCCGAGAATCTTCTTCAGCGTGGCGTTGAAGTCCTCGGGGCCAGTGGTCTTCGAGGTCACGCTCTTGGCCACGAGACGCGATGTCTCCTTCGGCGGCAGGTAAACCGCCTCGCGATTGACTGGCGGGCGACCATCGTGCAGGAACTCCATCGCCACGTTCCCGACCTGCTCCCCGTGATAGAACAGCCGCAGCCGCTGGTCGCTCGTGAACTTGCCAAAGGCGACCGCCTCGACCCCCTCCGCGGCACAGAGCTTCTCGAACGCTTCCCAATTTTCCGGAGGCACGGCCAGCACCATTCGCTCCTGGGCCTCGCTGATCCAGATCTCGGTGTACGACAGTCCGCTGTACTTGAGCGGGCACTTGTCGAGCCACACTTCGGCCCCTGACTTTTCGGCCATCTCGCCGACCGCGCTGCTGAACCCGCCAGCACCGCAATCGGTGATCGAGCGGTATAGCCCGCGATCGCGGGCTTCGAGAATCACGTCGAGGACCATCTTCTCCTGCACCGCGTTGCCGATCTGGACTGCCCCCCCGGAGATCGTCTCGCTCTCGTGCGTCAGCTCGGCTGAGGAGAAGGTCGCCCCGTGAATCCCGTCGCGCCCGGTCCGTCCCCCGACGGCCACGATCAGGTCGCCCGCCTCGACATGCTTCTCGCTCATCCCCACCGGCAGCAAGGCGACATTGCCGCAATAGACCAGCGGGTTGCCGATGTACCGCTTATCGAAGAAGACCGCCCCATTGACCGTGGGAATCCCCATGCGGTTGCCGTAGTCGCGGACGCCGGAGACGACCCCGCGCATGACCGTGCGCGGGTGCAACACACCCGGCGGCAGTTCGCTATCGGGCGTCTCGGGTGGTGCGAAGCAGAACACATCCGTGTTGCAGACCGGCTTGGCTCCCATCCCCGTCCCGATCGGGTCGCGGATGACGCCGCCCAGCCCGGTGTTCGCGCCGCCGTACGGCTCGATCGCCGATGGATGGTTGTGCGTCTCGACCTTGAAGCAGATGTCGAACGTGTCGTTGAACTTCACGACTCCGGCGTTGTCCTTGAAGACGCTCACGCACCAGTCGTCCGCTCCGAACCGCTGGCGGAGAGCCTGCGTGGCCCCGAAGACGGTCTCCTTGAGCATGTTCTCGAACTGCCGCGAGCCGTTCTCGTCGCGGTAGGCGATCCGCCCCTTGAGCGTCTTGTGCGAGCAGTGCTCGCTCCACGTCTGGGCCACCGTCTCCAACTCGATATCGGTCGGGTCGCGGTGCTGCTCGATGAAGTGCTTTTGAATCGTCTGCATCTCGACGAGGCTCAGATACAGCTGGCCGTCCTTGCTCAGGCGGTTCAGGGCCGCATCGTCCATTCCTCGCATCGGGATGGTCGTCAGCTGGAACTTGTACTCGGAGCCGACGGCGATTGTGGAGAGCGTCAGCGGTCCGTGGATCAGTTGCTCGATGGCATCGTTAGCCAGGACGCGGCGGCTAAGGCGTTGCATGTCGCTGGCCACGGCATCGGCGTTGATCCAATACTTGCGGCAGGTGGCGACTCGCGTCACCGCCAGCCCCTGAGCCTGGAGGGCATGGGCGGCCGTCTCGGCGACGTTGTCGGTCACTCCCGGCTTGTAGAGGACATTGACCAGATTGAGTCCGCTCACCTCGGGATGAGCTGCCGACCCTGCATCCGCAGGCAAGGCCCGCACGCGGCAGGTCTCGACGACCCCATCCGCCAGCAGCCGCACCACACGCGACCGCAAGGTGGCCTCATCGAGCGTTCCCTCAACGAGGAACGACCGCGCCGCTCGGATCGCCCGAATGCTGGCGGCCCCTTGAGCGCGAGCCTCCGCCAGCACACGTTGCCCCTCGCGGTCGACTTCGCCCGCGATCGGATGAATTTCCACTTCCCAGAGCATCGGCTCCGCCCCTGTTCCCATTGACGCCCAAATCCAGTCAACCGGGTATCATAGTCGGTGAGATGGTCCTGATTCGAGCGAGTCGATGAACGGGGTGGCTGGCTGGCGTGTGTGCATCAGAAAAGTAGGTCGTTGAAATAAAACGCCACTGAGGCGGCAGTTCGATTCGATTCTGGCACTCTGTGCAGACGGATGGCAGTGACTG
>JAYTWO010000388.1:0-7722 GCA_043743415.1 Planctomycetota bacterium | reverse complement strand
TACACCCCCGCCGACTTCGCGGAGACGTTTGGCTGGAAGAACGACCCGGAGAAAGCGGAGTTGCTGGGGAAGTGATGGGACACGGACAACGCGGAAGACTTGGAGTGGCCTGCGGCCACAACCGTAGGACGGGCACATTTGCCCGTCCCGAGCGACGTTCGTGCGTCGAGAGCGAGTGACATGGGCCGGGGGCGATTGGCTGCCCATGTGGACTCGTTCGGGCGGGTCAGACACAGCGGGGACGGGCAAATGTGCCCGTCCTACGAGCGCGTCCGTGTCCCCGCCTGGGTTGAGTGATACACTGCCTCGCCGATGGCCCGCCACCTTCCCGCCTTGCCGCTCATGTCCGTTCGCATCACCAATCTGCGCCTCCCGGTCGAAGAGTCGGAACTGACTCTGCCGACGGTGATCGCGCGGCGGCTTAAGTTGCCTCCCGAAGCGCTGCAGCGGTTGCAGATCCTGCGGAAGAGCCTCGATGCCCGCAAGCGCACGGAACTGCTGTTCGTCTACTCGGTGATGGTCGAGTTGCAGGACGAGGAGGCGACCGTCAAACGCTGGAAGAACGACCACGATGTGCAGGTCTTCCAGCCCGAGGTGTTCGACGACCCCTCGCCCGGCTCGATGCCACTGGAGCAGCGACCCGTCGTCGTTGGCACCGGTCCGGCGGGATTGCTCGCGGGGTACTACTTGGCCTTGAAGGGCTACCGTCCGCTGCTCATCGAGCGCGGGGCCGCCGTCAAGGAGCGGGTGCCCGCGATTCGCACATTTGACCACGGCGGCGTTCACGATGTCGAAAACAACTACCTCTTCGGCGAGGGAGGGGCTGGCTGCTTCTCGGATGGCAAGCTGACCTGCCGCATGTCGGGGGCCGACTTCGAGTGGGTGCTGCGGTCGTTCGTGACCTGTGGTGGGCGTGAGTCGCTCGTCTATGAATACAAGCCGCACCTGGGCAGCAACAAGCTGCCGTTGATCTGCCGCAACTACCGTCGCGAGATCGAACGGCTCGGCGGGGAGTACAAGTTCCACTGCCGGATGGAGGGGCTGGATGTTGTCGACGGCCAGCTGCGGGGGATCGAGACTTCCAGCGGGTACATCGCGACGCGGCACGTCCTGCTCGGCATCGGGCACAGTGCCCGCGACTCGTACACGATGCTGCACGAGCTGGGCCTGCCTCTCCAGCAGAAGGCGTTCCAACTTGGCCTCCGCATCGAACAGCCGCAAGAGCAGGTCAATCAGTGGAAGTACGGACGCGACTCGTACCTCGATCTCCTCGGAGCCGCCGACTACAGCCTGGTCGCCAACGGGGAACGGGACTTGTACTCGTTCTGCATGTGTGCCGGAGGGATCGTGATCCCCAGCATCTCCGAGCCGAACATGTTCTGCTCGAACGGCATGAGCAACTCGCGGCACGACACTCCGTTCGCCAACAGCGGACTGATGGTCACGCTCAACCCGAACGAGTTCGGCAGCTCGCACCCTCTCGCCGGGGTCGAGGTGCAGCGAAAGTTCGAGGCCGCCGCGTTCGAGTTGGCCGGGCGCGACTATCAGGCCCCGATCATGTGGGCCAAGGACTTCGTGGCCGAGAAGTCGCCCCGCCACGGAGAGAAGCTGCCGAGTTCGTACGAGCGCGGGACGGTCTCGGCGGACTTGCGGCAGGTGCTCCCCCCGGTCGTCGCCCGCGCGATCCGCGACGGCCTCCCGGCCATGGACCGCCGCTGGCGAGGCGAGTTCCTCAAGAATGCCACCGTCGTCGGCCCCGAGATGCGCGGCAGCTCCCCGGTGCGGATCGACCGCGACCTCGTCACGCGCGAGACGCCGGGCTTCGCGGGCCTGTACCCCGTCGGCGAAGGAGCCGGGTACGCTGGCGGGATTGTGAGTGCAGCGGTCGATGGGTTGCGGTCGGCGCGGGAGATCGTCCGGCGGTTTGCCCCGCTGGTGATTGGATCACGTTGAACGACGCTTCTGGGGCGGGGGGATTGTGGCTTCATGGTCTCTATTCTCTCTGCCCCCTCTCCCCCACGATCGATGCCGCACTCGGGGGAGACTCCACAGTGGGGGAGAGGGGCAGGAAGTCTGGGACCGGTGAGGATACACTCAGGGGCGTTCGAACTCTGTTCCCTCTCACCTCACCTTGGAGAACACCCCATGCGCAAGTTGTCGCTCGTCTGTTTCCTGGTCCTTGGTCTGCTGGCCACGGGGCGCATTGTGTTTGGCCCGTCGGCGGAGGTGGCGAAGTCGGCCTTGGCCCAAGAAGCCGCTCCCGAAGACAAGGCCGTGGAATCCGATATGCACGAGTTCATGGAGTACGTCTGCGAGCCGCCCTACAAGCGGCTCAAGGCGTCACTGGCCACAGCTCCTGCCGACAACGCGGCGTGGAAGGGGATCAAGTCCGACGCGCTGATTCTGGCCGAGGCGGGCAACCTGCTGCTGCGTCGCCCTCCCGAGAAGGACGCTGCCGCCTGGGTCGCACACTCGAAGAAGGTCCGCGACACCGGGGCCTTGTTGTACGCAGCTGCCAAGAAGAAGGACGCTGTGGAGACTCGGAAGCAGTGGGAAGGCTTGCTGGAGAACTGCAACGCCTGCCACACGCAGTTCGCGGACGGGGAGCACATGCTCAAGCCGTAGGTTCACTTTGTCCGCGACGAGACCGTCCCATGCCCTGGCACCAAACACGCATCACTCTCGGCCCGTTTCGGCGGGGGTTCCATCTGGTCACGCGGCAGATCGTCGAGGCGCTGCCGGAGTTGGCGGAGTATCGGGTCGGGTGGTTGCAGGTGTTCATCCAGCACACTTCAGCGTCGGTGACGATCAACGAGAACGCCGATGCCGAGGTGCGGACTGACCTCGAAGCGGTGTTCAATCAGTTGGCCCCGGAGTCGTTTCCGTATGAGCACACGTATGAGGGGACCGATGACATGCCCGCGCATGTGAAGGCGGCCTTGCTCGGGAGTAGCGTCATGGTGCCGATCGCCAATGGGCAGTTGGCCTTGGGGACTTGGCAGGGGATCTATCTGTGCGAGCACCGCGACCGAGCCGGGCCGCGGAGCTTGATGTTGACGCTGCAAGGGGGAGTCGAGGGTTGATGGTTTAGGGTTGTTGGTTGGTCGAAGGCAAGGAGTGTCAATGATTGAGAAACAATGGGGTGAGCGATTGCGTTACGATAGAGGCGGGAGGTGATTGGCTCGCCCACTCCCCACTCCCCACTCCCCACTCCCCACTCCCCACTCCCCACTCCCCACTTCGGAGCATCCCATGTCCATCACCACGATCTCCCCGAGTCGCTTGGCCGACCTCTGCCGCAATGGTCCGTGCATCGAATTGATCGATGTCCGCACGCCGGTCGAGTTCCGCGAGGTGCATCTCGACATCGCCCGCAATGTGCCGCTCGATCAACTCGACCCGGCCCAGGTGATGCAGGCCCGCACATCAACGGACCAACCGCTGTACGTCATCTGCCGTTCGGGCAGTCGCGGACAGCAGGCGTGTGAGAAGTTCCTCCAGTCGGGCTTCACGAACATCATCAACGTCGAGGGCGGCACGCTGGCCTGTGTCGAGGCCGGGCTACCGGTCGTGCGTGGGAAGAAGGCCATGTCCCTCGAACGCCAAGTCCGCATCGCCGCCGGGTTACTGGTGTTGCTCGGTCTGGGGCTGGGGACGTTCTCCCATGAGGGGTGGCTGGGGTTGGCGGGTATTGTCGGAGCGGGTCTGGTCTTCGCCGGGATTACGGACACCTGCGGCATGGGCATGATGCTGGCGCGGATGCCGTGGAATAAGTGTGAGACGCAGAGTTGTCAGTCGTCCGTGGTCAGTCGTCAATAATATGCGAAAGCCCAGGGGTGGCATCCCCTGGGCTTTTGTCACTTTTCCCTCAGTCCCAAGCGGAGCTTGGAACCGAGGGGGACCGCCCCCTCCCTACTCCCCCCAAGGCAGCCCCGGTAGAGTGTCCCTCTCCCACTCCCCCGCCCTCCGTGCGATGCCCCATGTTCACGCGACAGTCCTTCTGGCTCTCGACGCTGCGGCATTTCGCCCGGTCGAGCTTCGCGGTCATCATCGGGGTGGCGCTGGCGACGGCGGTAATCAGTGGAGCATTGATCGTCGGCGACTCGGTGCGGGGGAGTTTGGAGACGCTGTCGCTGGAGCGGCTCGGCGGGGTCGATCATGTGGTGCGGGGGCCGAGGTTCTTTCGGCAGGAATTGGCAACCGAACTGGCTGAGGCATGGAAGAGCGACATCGCGACCGTGGCCCCGGCGATCCTGGTGACGGGGAGTGTCCAGACCGGGCAGATCACATCGGCGACGTCCCGTCGGGCCGGGCATGTCGAGGTATATGGGGTCGACGCGGCTTTCTGGAAACTGGCCGGGGTCGAGCCACCGGGTGAGGGACTGGCGATCAGTCGACGGCTCGCGGAGCAGTTGGAATTGAAGGTCGGCGACAAGGCATCCGTTGTCGTCGAAATCCCCGCCACGATTCCTCGCGATGCTCTGTTGGGAGAGCGCGAGGAGACGGTCGTCGAACTCCCGACGACAGTCTCACGCATCTTTGAAGACCGCGAGATGCCGGGGCGGTTCGGTCTCAACCCGAGTCAGCAGTTGCCGCTGAATGCGTTCGTCGATCTGGAGGAGTTGCAGACGCAGCTCAACCTGCAACACGTCCCGGCCTCGGCTCGCAAGAAGGAGCCGGAGAAGCCCGCGCGGATCAATGCGTTGCTGCTGGGCGCGGATCGCTCGAATCCTGGCAGTACACGCGATCCGATCAGCGCCGAACTGGCCGCCAACCTCACTGTGCAGCTGCATCGCCGGCTCACAATGCAGGATCTCACGCTGCGACTCGTCCCGAACGAAACCCACGGATACCTGTCGCTCGAAAGCGAACGCATGCTGATCGACGATGGGACAATCGCCGCAGCGGAGAAAGTCGCGAAGGATCACAGCTGGGCCACCTCGCCGGTTCTGGTGTCGCTGCTGACGGAGATCGAGAACCCGAAGGACACGAGCAAGTTCTCGATGTACCCGATCTCGGCGGGAGTGGGTGAATCCGTTTCTGGAGCGTTTGAGACTCTGCAGTTTACTGAGGGGCGGTTCGAGTCTCTGCAGTATGACAACGAGTTCACCACGTATGTCACACCGCCGTCGGTGAATGAGATCGTCATCAACGAATGGCTGGCGGAGGACTTGGCGGTCGCGGTCGGTGACTCGGTCACTCTCAAATACAAGGTTGTCGGCGATACCGGCGAGCTACCCGAGTTGACCCGCACCGCGAAGATTATCGGCATCGTGAAGCTCGCTGGAGCGGGGGCCGATCCCGGTTTGACGCCGTACGTGGCGGGGATTTCGGATGCAGAAGACCCGACCAAGTGGCGCGAGCCGTTCCCGCTGAAGAAGGACCGCATCACGCAGCGCGACCGCGATTTCTGGAAGCCGTACCGCACCACGCCGAAGGTCTTCTGGCACCTCCGTGCCGCTGAATCACTCTTCAAGAGCCGGTACGGCAACCGCACCTCGTTGCGGATCGCGCCGCCCACCGGGGTGACGCTCGACGAGTTCGCCAAGACGTTTGAGGCCGCATGGCTGGCCGGGCTCGACCCCAGCGTCACCGGCCTCGCCGTCGAGCCGGTCAAGCTGCGGGGATTGATGGCGGCACGAGGCACGACCGACTTCACCGGGCTGTTTATTGGGTTCAGCTTGTTCCTGATTGCATCGGCACTGCTGCTCGTGTCGCTGTTGTTCCGTCTCGGACTGGAGGGGCGCAGCCGCGAGTTCGGCGTGTTACTTGGCGTCGGCTGGACCTCGCGGTCGGTGGGGCGGCAGGTACTGACACAGGGGATGACGTTGGCGGCCATCGGTGGGCTACTGGGGATCGTGGGCGGGGTGCTGTATGCCGGGGTGATGATCTATGGGCTGACGACGTGGTGGTCGGGGGCGGTCGGGACGCGGGCGTTGTTTCTGCATGTGCGGGCGGGGAGCCTCATCACCGGGTGGTTGATCGCCGTGGTGATCTCGACGATCATGATTTGGCGGACGAGTCGGCAGTTGCGGGCGATGTCACCGCGTGCGCTCTTGTCGAATTCCGGGTTGAGCGGGTCGACGCTGGTGGGGCAGAGCACTATGAGTCGGCAGTGGGTGATGCAGATCTCGACGGGGATCAGCGCGGTGTTGCTGGTCGCGGGCGTGCTCGGACTGGTGCCCTCCAGCGAGGCATTCGCGGGGTTCTCCATTCGCACGGTGGCGTTCTTCGTCGGCGGACTGTCGGCGCTCGTCGCGAGTCTGTCGGCGTTTGCTCGCTGGCTGGCTGCCGACAGCACAGCGGCTGTGAGAGGCCGGGGCTGGCGGGCACTGGCGACGCTGGCGATTCGAAACGCAGCCCGGAACCGGTCACGTAGTCTGCTGACGGCGAGCCTGATTGCCTCAGCGACGTTTCTGGTGGTAGCGGTCGCCTCGGGCAAGCGGAACCCGGCGGTCGAGGCCCCGCGCCGCGACTCGGGGAACGGCGGGTACACACTCGTGGCCGAAACGAACCAGCCGGTACTGTACGACCTCAACACACCCTCGGGGCGGACCAAGGCCGGGGTCAATTTGCGCTCCAAACCTGACCACGAAGAGTTGTTGAAGCAGACACGATTCACCGCGTTCCGCATGCAGCCGGGCGAGAACGCCAGTTGCCTGAATCTGTATCAGACCCAGCTGCCGACGATCCTCGGCGTGCCACAAGCGGTGATCGAGAAGCTGTCCAAGGACCGGCGGTTCAAGTTCGCCGACACGCGGGACAGCAATCCGTGGGGGCTGTTGTCGGCGAAGGAGCCGGGCGGGGAGATCCCGGTACTCGGCGACATGAACACGCTTCAGTATTCACTGCACAAGGGGATCGGATCGACGATTGAAGTGGCGGACTCGAACCGCCGCCCGCAGTCGCTGAAGGTCCGCGGCATGCTCGACGGCAGCGTGTTCCAAGGGGTGCTGCTGATGTCGGAAGAGAACCTGCTGAAGCTGTTCCCGGACGCGGCGGGGTATCGTTATTTCCTAATCGAGGTCGACCCCGCGCTCGCCTCGAAAGTCACGACGCTGCTGGAGACCGACCTCGCTGACTCGGGGTTCGATGCTGAGCGCGTGGCGGACCGGCTGGCGAATTTCCTGTCCGTGCAGAACACGTATTTGTCGACGTTCCAAACGCTCGGCGGGCTGGGTCTACTGCTCGGGACGGTGGGCCTCGGGGTGGTGATGATGCGGAACGTGTGGGAGCGTCGCAGCGAGCTCGCCCTGCTGCGGGCGGTCGGCTACACGACCTCCATGCTCCGCCAGATCGTCCTCCTGGAGAACGCCTTCCTCCTCACCTTCGGACTGCTCGCTGGTTCCGTCGCAGCTGCGGTGGCCATGGCCCCGCACCTGCTGAGCATCGGAGCCGATGTCTCCTGGCCGGGGCTGGGCCTGACGATTCTGGCCGTGTTCGCCGCCGGGATGCTGTCGTCATTGGCGGCGGTGCGCGAGGTGGCCAGGCTGCCGATGCTGATGGCGCTGCGGGTGGAGTAAGCTCCGATTGTGCCGGTTATTCCGATCATGCCGATCATGCCGCCCGTATCGACTGCCCGTCGATGCTCAGCGGATGCAAACCTGTCCCCGTCCGGCTAACTTGCCGATCAATTCAGTGGGATCGGCTTCCAGCCTGTCAGGGCCTCTCCCAGAAGATGACCCGAAGTCTCGGAAGACTTCGGCCGGTCCAGCTTTGAGG
>JAYTWO010000387.1:0-3992 GCA_043743415.1 Planctomycetota bacterium | reverse complement strand
GAAGCCGACTGGTCATAGGGAGTGTAGTCCTCTCCGTGTGGGGCACGTTTCCAACGCACACATGCCGGGAACCCAGCGAAACAACACTGGAAACACGCTTTCAGATTCTGAACAGATTTTTGTGGACAAACTGGGAAGAAAGAAGGGGGTCAGGTCTCTTTGTTTGGCACTTTGAGTCAACAATGAGACCTGCCCCCCTTGCCTCCCCCCCTATCTGTTTCGCCCGGTGGGACCATGGCCCGCGGCCCCGGTGGATCGCTGGCGATGAGGTCGATCGATGTCTTCGAAGAACCGCGAATTCCTCTGACCCCAGCCTTGATCGCATACAGAACCAACAGGGAGGCGCAGAGGCCAGCGATCATGCGGCGTTGCGGGCGATCATCGCTGCACCAGATGATCCGCTGGGTGGGATCGAAACAGTCGGATTGCCAAGTTGGAGCGGGGAAGGCTGGCCGTGGCAACCAGGCGGGCAGTTTCTCCCAGAGCCTCTCGATCAACGAACTTCGGGAGACCGAGGCAACACGCCACAACCGTCCACGATGTTCAATCGATATGTTCATCATGTTCCCCACTGTGCCACAAATGCCATATGAGCCAATCTTCCCTTGGCGATCGATGTAGCCGTATTCGCCATCGCGTTTCACCAGAGCCAAGCCTGCCCTGTCAAAGAACTCTGCGCGGTCCCACACAAACGGCAGCCGTTCGTTCCCCTCTTGATCGATAAACCCCCACAGGTCTCCGTGACAGACCGGAATCAGCAACTCGTCCGCCCCCAGTGGACGCAGCCACAACGTACGCACCACGGGCCACGACTGCCAGGCACACACGCCCAACAACACGCCCATGATCCCGCCACGTAATCGCCGCCAATGTGACCTGTCCTGAAATCCCCTTCTCTGAACACGGATGCTAAAACGGCACAGTGATGATGGAGCCGTCATGCGATCAGAGTCCTCTTTCGCTCCGCGAAAGAACGGCCTTTCGCGGAGCGAAAGGCGACTCTCAACTCTCCTTCGGCGTCCACTCCTTGGAATACTCCCGCTTCCAGAGAGCCATCGCCGCCTCATCATTCAGCACCCGCCCGTTCGCCGGGTTGCAGTTCAGCGTGTGACCCGTGCGGTGGGCGATGTTCCCCAGGTGGCATAGCAGCGTACTCTTGTAGCCCCCTTCGATCTCACTGTTCAGGGCCAGCGGCGTGTCGTTGCGAATCGCTGCCACGAAGTTCGCCGCGTGCAGCGTGTCGGTGTAGCCCTTCACGACCTTCTCGGTCTCCTTGTCGTTGATGTCATACAGCCGGTACGTCCCGCTGGCGTCGATCTCCAGCGTGCCGTTCTCCCCGTAGAACGCCACGAACCGGTCGTCGTGCTTGTTGCAGCTGCGACCGTCCCAGATTAGTTGACGGCCCCCTTCATACTCGAAGCAGACGGTGTGAGTGTCGGGCGTTTGCTGGTCGTCCTTGTAGCGGTAGCGGCCGCCGGACGAGGTCACGCGGATCGGGTAATCGGCGTTGAGGCCCCAGCGTCCGATGTCGAGCGAGTGGATGCCGTTGTTGCCGAGTTCTCCGTTACCCCAGTGCCAGAACCAGTGCCAGTTGTAGTGCAGAAAGTTGCTGCGGAACTCCTGGTGAGGCGCGGGGCCTTGCCACATCGCGTAGTCGAGTCCCTCTGGAACGGGAGCCGGGACGCCGGTCCCGATCGTCGGTCGCAAAGCGGTATACCAGCACTTGCTCAGGTAGACCCGCCCGATGACCCCCTCGTGCAGCCGCTGCATCGCCTCGATGAACCCCGGCCCGCTGCGGCGCTGGTTCCCCATCTGGACCGCGCGGTTGTACTTGCGGGACATCGCGACGAGCAGTTCCCCCTCCCACGGGTTGTGGCAACACGGCTTCTCGACGTAGCAGTGCTTGTTCGCCTGGCAGGCCATGATCGCAGCGGGGGCGTGCCAGTGATTCGGAGCGGCACAGATCAAGGCGTCGACCTCGGGGTCATCGAGGATCTTGCGGAAGTCCGAGATTCCCTGCGGAGCCTGCTTCGGCTCGCACTCCAGCTTCTCGATGGTCGCCTTCCCGGCCTCGACTCGCTTGGGATCGAGATCGCACACATACTTCACCCGTACTCCCGGCAGCATCCCAAACGTCTGAGCCAGCGACAGCCCCCGGCTCATTCCCATCACGCCGACGGTCACGACCCGGCTGGGGGCAGCATCGGCGGCGAGGATCAGCGGAGCCAACTGCGTCAGTACCCCCGCAGCGGCGGTGGTGGTGAGAAAGGTACGTCGAGTCAGAGCGCACATGGGACGATCTCCGGTGAGTTGCTGGAGGGAATCTTTGACTGACTATGTGGAGTTGATCGCAGCGTTTCAATGCCGAAGGCGAGCGGGACCGTGAGACGGGCATGTCTGAAACGTGCCTTCAGGCGAGCCAGGTCAGGGTGGGACTGGCCTGCTTTGAGACGCAGGCCCACCACTCCGGAGACACGAAGGTGTCAAAAGGTGTCAGGAACCAATATCGGGCACGCCCACACGACGCAAGCTGCGATTATTGCGAGAACGGTTCCTGACCCCTTTGATTCCCCCCCAACTGGCATTACAATTGGACTTTCCGCCCCGCCAGGGAGTGCCAGTGCCAGTGCCTCAATCACTCAGACAATGACGTTGGAAGTCTACGAATCGAATTGACGTGTGCAGTCCATCATGAACATCAAACGCTGGATATGGTGTGTGTCTTTTGCTGGTGTCAGCCTCTCACTGGTGATGCTCGTTCTCGGAGTGAGAATGGTCTCGGAGAGTGTCTGGTGGCAGCGTCTGAACACTAATTTCCTTGGGTCCAATCAGATGATTGTGTATCCATCGAGTGACCGAACGAATTGGTATCCAGCAGCTATTCAGTGGAAGCGTGAAGCGAACGGTCAGTCGACTCTTGTGCATGGATTAATTCAGAGCAACGAACTCGGTTCTACAAGCGGTTTATTCTCTACTGACCCGACGAAAACACTCGCTGATGTTCGAAATATGAAAACGAGGGCACCGGCGAATGGCACATCTATCATCGTCATCCCCAGAGGGCTGTATGTCAATCTTAAACAGATACCGACAAGCAAACATATACGAATATTCGTGCTGGACAAGGAGAGCGTCGTACATCCAATCGAGCTCACCGATGCAGAGCTGAGTCTCTTCCAACCGGGCGTATATCCGACTCAACTCCTGAAGACCGCTCTCTGGAAAAAGAAGTTCCTCCCACTCCTTGACCCGGATTTGATCGAACGGGAGAGGTTGTATGATGCCCTGGAGCAGGAGAAGCGGGAGGTTGCCGATTTAGAGACTCGTGGAATCAGACTGGAGAGAGTGTACCAGCCGTACATTGACGGACTATGGGGTGCCAGCGATTGGATCACCCATCCTGACGGATCGAGTGTCTTGCAGTGTGCGTTCTATTCGGGTTTACCGCCGGGTTTGCTCAACATTCATAAACTCGACCACGAACACCTGTATTACCACAGAGGTGTGATAGCGATTCCCACAGGCCAGCATCGATTCACGATGGAGATCTTCCGAACATACTACGAGGTGGATGGTAAGTCTCTCAGAACTGGCGGAGTCCATGCTCAGTTTCGAGATGGTACAATCAGAGAAATCGATTTGTCTCCCGAGGAAAAATTGCAGTTCACGAGAGAACTGGTCTCCTCGAAGGAAGCGTTCATGGCGAGCGATCTGTTCAAGAACAAAATCGCATCGCTGATCGGCCCTTCGATTCCGGTGTCAAAGGAAGAATAAGGGAAAACAAAGGTGTCAGTGAGAAAACAAAGGTCAGAGGAAAAGGGTTCATCCGACTATTTTGGGGGATGGCGGGGTGGCCCTGGGCTGATGAAAACTTGGTCTTGACGGCAGAAATTGTTCTTCCGGGAATTGTTACGCTAAGTCGTGCCTGCATAGGCGAGGCGGCGCAGCGTGTGGTGGGTTGGGCCGAGGTGGGTTTGGACCCAGTGGCGGAT
>JAYTWO010000386.1:0-1517 GCA_043743415.1 Planctomycetota bacterium | reverse complement strand
ACGCAGACTTCTTGGGCATTCGGGGCCCAGACGGCAAAGTACACCCCCGGAAGCCCGTCCTGAACTGTCGGATGAGCCCCCAGGTGTCGATATGTCGTACAACTCATTCCACGCCTCATCGCCCGAAGATCGACTGGCGAGGGTTCGACCCCACCCGTAAGCATGTTGGCCCCCTCGATCCGCCTGTGCGGCCTGCGGACTTGAGATATCCGTACCTCCGTCTCGCTGCCGCGGGCCTATTCTAACCGGGTCGTCATTCCACCGCGACTCTCTGAAATTCAACCTACACAACAGATTGCGATTTTTCTCTGCAGACGCTTCCGCTATCATCCGCCCCTTCCCCCCTTCCCCCGGCGAGCGACCATGTCACCCGCCACATCGGCGCACGGGCATTGCCTCTGCTTGACGCCGAGTTCAGATCGGCATCGGATCATCGCATGCAGCGAGTCTTTATCTCCGGCGTCGGACTGGTTTGCCCTCTGGGGAACGATCGCAAAACCGTGTGGCGTCAGCTACTTGCGGGCCAGTCGGGTATTGCTCAACTGACGCAGATTGATGTGTCGGATCTGGAAGTCAAAATCGGTGGGGAGGTCCGCTCCTTCGACCCGAAATGCGTGGAGGTCAACGAACGCACCGCTGCTCGAAAAATGGACCGGGCCTCACTATTCGCGGTCGCGGCGGCACTGCAAGCTCTCGACGACGCTGGCTTGGGGGGCCAGTCGCTCGGACGCAACGGTGGCGTGGTGGTCGGGGCGGGACTGTCAGGATTGCTCACTCTCCAGGAGCAGACCGAAAACCTGTTGAGGGGTGGACCACGCAAGGTCAGCCCGATGACGATTCCCCTGCTCATGCCCAATGCTGCAGCGGCAAATATTTGTATCGCCACCGGGTTCAACGGTCCGGCATACACGGTAAGCAGTGCGTGTGCTTCGAGCGGTCATGCGATGATCGATGCGGCACGGCTCATTGCCTGTGGTGAGGCTGATGTGGTCATCACGGGGGGCACCGAAGCGTCGTTGACCCGGCTGGGCATGGCGTCGTTTATCAATATGCGAGCGATGGCCAAGGGATTCAACGAGAACCCGACCCAAGCAGTTCGCCCCTTCGACCGAGAACGTAGCGGCCTCATCATGTCCGAAGGCGCGGGTTGCCTAATCTTTGAATCGGAAAGCCATCTTCGAAAGCGGGGGGCCAAAGCCTACGCAGAGTTCCTGGGCCGGGGCGTGACCTCCGATGCTTATCACATCACCCAGCCCGATCCGGGAGCCCACGAAGCGGGGCGGTCCGTGGCTGAATGTTTGCAGAACAGCCGACTCCTCCCCGAGGAGATTGCCGACCGCATCTATGTGAACGCCCACGGGACGAGTACCAAGTTCAACGACGCAGCGGAGACTCTGGCCCTGAAGGCCGGTTTCAATTCCTCAGCGGAGCGTCTTCGCATCAGCTCCACGAAGAGTATGTCGGGCCACTTGATTGGAGCGGCAGCCGGTTTGGAGATGGCCATTTGCTGCATGGCG
>JAYTWO010000385.1:0-7053 GCA_043743415.1 Planctomycetota bacterium | reverse complement strand
GAAGAAGACATCCACCCCCACATAGCCACCCGGACAACCGAGTCGCGCATGAAACAGCACGACCGCCAGGACCGCGACCGCCCTCAGACCGTCAATCTCCACACGATACCCCAACCCGGGGGCCGTTCCACGCGGTGCGTTCATTGGTGCAGACTCCATTCTGCGATGTCGGAAATCCATTCGCGGCCAAGGATAGGGGAGGTCATTCTTGGGGGTCAATGGGAGTTTTCGGGAGTTCCAAATCCGGAGTTCCGGAGTTTCTGACATTCGAGGGGCGGATGCTGCCCGGAGTCATCCGCCTGCGGCAGATTTTGCCGATCGGGTGACGCATGGCTCTTGGGCTGCCTTCGAACCGGTTCGGGGCGACACCCGATCTTGCCACACTCGCGGGAAAAGAGGTATACGGACCGCCGCTCACCACGAGGGGGAGCGACTACGAGTCTGGGGAAAGGATTCCCATGAGCGACGGTGTGGATGTTCCGGTGTCTCCTGATCCGCTGGCGATCGATCTGCGCCAACGCTTCGGCATGGAGCTGGGCCATCGTCGCGATGAGCATGCCTTGCAACATGCGGGCCGCATTCTCGAGCACCTGCGGACTCAACTGACCGAACTCGACCGCCGCGAACAGAACTTGAACAGCCAGCTCTCCTCGATGGATCAGGAGCGGCGTTCCCTTCGCCTGTGGAGTTCCCAGTTCACCGAAGACGCCGAGCGCCGCGAGCAGGAACTTCGCGCTCGCGAGATCAAATTGGCCGAGCGCGAGTCGGCGAACGATGCCTATGCCGCCGAGGTCGAATCGCGAGAGAAATCGCTGTCTGCGGAGTGGGAGTCAGTGGCCGCAGCCCGCGCCGCGATGAAGTCGGAGCTGGCCCAGGAGATCGAGACCGAGCGCAAGGAACTCTCCGAAGGCCAGCGCCGCCTCGACATCGACTCCCGCGAGTTGCTGCGTCGAGAGCGCGAGTTCGAACACGCGCAGGCCCTGCAACTGGAGAACCAGCGCCGCGAAATCGAAGCCCATCGCACCGAGCGACTCACGGAGGTTGATCGTCGCGAGGCCGATGTCTCGCGTCGTGAGATCGATGTTGAGAAGCGGGCTCGGTTCCACGAGGACCACCTCGACCGCGTGCGGCGCGACCTCGCCGATCAGCGGCGCGACCTCGAACGCGAGCGGCAGCGGCAGCGGGTCTGGATCGAACAGGTCGAGGAATCGATCCGGCTGCGACTCGCGCATGTGCGACGATACCGCGACCTCGTGGCTCAGCGCGAACAGTCGGTCGAGCACGAACGGGAACTGCATCTGCAATCTAAGCAGGGTTCCGAGAACGAAATCCACTCCATGCGCCGCCTGCTGCAAGAACAGTGGCTGGCTTTCGACCAGGAGAAACAGGCTCACCTCGCCGAACTCGAACGACGGAATACCAGCCTGACCCAGCGTCAGGAAGCTCTGGAGATCAAGGCCCAAACCGTCGAACAACTGCGATGCGAGGTCGACCTCGCCAATCAGGATCTGCTGGAGCAACGGGTCATCGTCACGCAGGTCCGCGCGGAACTCGACCGGACATTGGGTAGCGACGAGACCGACCTTCAGATTCAAGAGATGCAGTTCCGCCTGCACGAACAGTGGCGGCAGGTCCGCGAATCTCTCGTCGAACAACGGGACGAGATCGAAACCGCCCGGCAATCCCTCCAGCGTCTCCGCGATGAGTTCCGCAGTGAGCGAGATCTCCTGACCACTTGGGTCGGGCAGCGCGAGTTCCAGCTGCGCGCGGTGGAGGACTCACTGACCCGCGAACGATCGCTGGCCCAGGAGACGGAGAACCGCTGGTCCGCCGCGCGCGAGCGCTGGCGTGAGGAAAAGATGGAGGCGGAGAACGTCATCCGCGGGCTACTGCTGCAACTCGAAGTCATGGTGGCAGGCTCGCCCGAAGAAGCGATTCCGCAACCTCCGCCCCAGCCGCAGTCTCGCCCGAGTGCCGAGCCCCCACCGAGACTCCTCGAGTTCGGCGAACTGATCGCGGTGGCCTGATCGGCAAGCGGGGCGGTACACTAGTGGCCCACTCACAAGAAGTTGTTGGTTTCAGTGATCGCTCATGGGGGTCTCCCACGTTCTGGCGAACGTAGCTACCTTCGCCAGAAGGTGGGCGGATTGTCTCGGCAATGTCGGCAGGGATCAGCCTCCTCAATCCTTCGAACGCGGGTTCCGTCTCCCACGTTCTGGCGAACGTAGCTACCTTCCAGTGGAAGTTGGTGGACCAATTGCCAACTCTCCTGGCTCCCTGACCGATCCTCACCGCGAGACCTCTGTGGCTGGTCGATTTCTGCCCTCACCCCGCTTCTGGTGGCTCAGCTTGCTCGGGCTGGCGGTGATGTTGCGACTGGGGGTGATGGTGGCCCGGCCGGGGCAGTTGACGACTGATCGGGATCTCTATCTGGGGATCGCCACCGAGCTGCGAGAGGGGCAGGGGTACTCGACGCCGGGGAGTCAACCGCCCGCTCCGACTGCGTTTCGGCCACCGCTGTATCCGCTGCTGCTGGTCATGACCGCAGGCAACTCCACCGGGATGGCACTGCTGCATCTGGTGTTGGCGGCGGTGATGGTGCTGGCCACGGGGTTGGCGGCGGAGAGGCTGGCAGGCAATGGCAGTGGGATCCCGAGACTGCTGGCAGGCGTAATCGTGGCTCTTGATCCGCTGCTGCTGCTCTATAGTGGTCAGCCGATGACGGAGACGCTGTGCAGTTGCCTGACCGCGGTGCTGTTATGGAGGATGGTCACCTCGGAGCCAACTTCGCGGGGAGCGATGATCGAAGGGCTGCTCTGGGGGTTGTGCCTGTTGTCGAGGCCGACGTATGCGGCGGCACTGGGGCTGTGCATTCTGGGGCGAGTGGTGTTCCGACCGGAGGCCGCTGTGCCCCCCGCGAGTTCGGAGAATTCGCCGACAATCCGCCCTCGCTTACGCCTCGGGTTACTGACACTGGGGGTGGCGGTGGTCGTCGTCTCGCCGTGGGCGATTCGGAACTGGACGATCTTCGGGAAGCCGATCGTGACCACGACGCACGGTGGCTACACGCTCTGGCTGGCGAACAATCCGGTGTACTACGCCGAGGTGATCGAAGGCGGCGATCCCGCCTGGAACGGCGAGAGCCTGAACCGCTGGCAGACTGAGACCAATGCCGAGATGGATCGCCTCTCGGTCCTGGGCGAGATCGCTCGCGATCAGTGGCAGGCCGCCCGCGCCCAGCAGTTCATCGCCGATCACCCCTGGCGATTTCTCCGGGCGTGTCGGTATCGAGCTGTCACGTTCTGGTCGATCTTTCCCGGTCGTGCAGCGGAGACGGGGGTGCCCTCGTCCATCCTGTGGATCATCGCCAGCGGCTACGCAACATTGTGGCTGGGAGGCGTGGTGTCTCTGGGGCGGTTCATTCGCGACCGATCGAGTACACGCATCCCGTGGTCGGCACTGTGGCCGGTCTGTTCGCTGGTCCTCGGATTCTTCATCGTGCATCTGGTCTACTGGACCGATGCACGCATGCGAGCCCCGATCATGCCCGCCGTCGCGGTGTTAGTGGCGGTGGGATGGCGGAGTAAGCCATAGTAGCACGACGCTCCACATCGTGAGTCACAACGCGGAGCGTCATACCACACTCCTTCCGGCAGCTCTGCAATGTCCCACGACAAATCCCGACGCGGCATCATCCTGGCCGGTGGCAGCGGCACCCGGCTCTATCCGGCGACGATCGTCGTCAGCAAGCAGCTGATGCCGATCTATGACAAGCCGATGATTTACTACCCGCTGTCGACGCTGATGCTGGCAGGGATGCGAGAGATCCTGATCATCAGTACGCCGCATGATCTGCCGCTGTTCGAGCGGTTGTTCGGGGATGGGAAACGCTGGGGACTCTCGTTCCAGTACGCCGCCCAGCCGAAACCGGAAGGACTCGCCCAAGCCTTCCACATCGGGGCCGAGTTCGTCAAAGACCGCCCGTCCGCGTTGATCCTGGGTGACAACATTTTCTACGGACACCAGTTGTCGCAAAGCCTGCAAGCGATCAACGCTCGCACCGAGGGAGCGACCGTGTTTGCCTACCATGTCCGCGATCCAGAGCGGTACGGTGTGGTCGAGATGGATGCGACCGGCAAGGCGCTCAGCATTGAGGAAAAGCCCCAGGTTCCCAAGTCACGCCTAGCGGTGACGGGATTGTATTTCTACGACGAACAAGTGGTCGAGTTTGCTCACCGCATCCAGCCCTCACGGCGAGGAGAACTGGAGATCACCGATGTGAACCGGTTGTACCTCGAGCAGGGAACGCTGCATGTCGAAACACTGGGTCGCGGTTCCGCATGGCTCGACACCGGCACGCATGAGTCACTCGTCGATGCGACGCAGTTCGTCTCCGTACTGGAACAGCGGCAGGGCCTGAAGATCGCCTGCCCCGAGGAGATTGCCTGGCGGATGGGGTATATCAATGACGGCCAACTGGCCGCCCTGGCCCAAGCCCTGAAGAACAGCACGTATGGGCAGTACCTGCTGGGTTTGCTGAGTGAGTAGTGGAAAAAAGTGTGTGCCTCAGAAAAGTAGTTCCAGGAAAATCTGACACTCCGCGCCGAAGCCGAACCACGGATGGAGAAGACGATTCGTTCGGAAACACTTCGCTGGGTCCGGCTTTGATTCCGCAGGCCCTTGAGAAATGCTGTCGGCTTCCGCGCGGAGTGTCGAAATTCTGATTCATCCGACTCATGGGGGGGGGCGAGTCTCCATCTCGTGGAACCGCGATGCCCGTGACTGTTATCAAACCCCGTTGGGATGGGGGAGCGAATTTCCGGAACATTGCGGCGTAGTCATGTGCAGACGCCCCCCAATCGCCGGAAGAACCAATGATCTGGCCTGTTTGACATCACAGAGGGAATACCGCTGAGAAATTGGCGCTGTCCACCTAATGAGTCTTCTTCGGTGGTGGTGGAGGCGTGGGCTGCCTCTTGCCGGGTCGATGCGCGGTGGGCTTCGTGGGAGCGGCATACGCCACCTGGCGATACAACTCACTCAGCAGCACGGCCCCAGCCACCGACACGTTGAGACTCTCGACCAAGTCGGTTCCGGGGATCAGCAGGCAGCGATCAGCCGCCTGGAGCAAATCGCCTGACACGCCGTTTTGTTCTCCGCCGAGAACGAATACCGTCCGCGCGGTGAGCGTCTCCTTGTAGATCGGTCGGCCCTGATGGCTGGAGGTCGCCAGGACCACGAACCCGCACTCTTGCAAAGCCGCCAGCGTCTCCTCCGGCGAGTGGAGACCAATCACCGCCACATGCTCGGCCCCCCCTTCCGCGACGCGGGCTGTGGCCGCTGAAACTTCCGGCAGATCGCCCGCCGCTCCCAGGATGGCGGAGACTCCGAAGTGGGCGGCTGTGCGGAGCAGCGCCCCGAGGTTGTGCGGGTTTTGCAAACCGTCGAGGTACAGAAACGGCCCGGTCAGTGACTGGTCTCGCACCCCCCGCAGCAAGGCTGAGTCGTCCAGCCCCTGCGGCTTGCGGGCCAGGATCATGATCCCCTCATGATGACTCGACCCCGACAGCCGTTCGAGATTCTCGGCAGCCACCACGTTGTACGCCCGCCGTTGGGCCGCACACCACTTGAGCATCGCGCTCACATGTCGCGTGCGATCCTCGGTCAGATACACGCGGATGATGTCATCGGGACGCTTCTCGAAGACTCCCTGGCAGGCATGGAACCCGCAAATCTTCTGTTCATCATTGCCCCGGAACAGCGGGGCTCCCGACTCACTGGTCCCCGAGCGGCGCGCAGCCGGTGTCCCCTGCCGATTCGAATTCGGAGGCCGCGAACCAGAGGGACGACGAGGACGATCCGACATGACAACCACCACGCCAAGGTCTGGGCCGCTGCCACCCAGCAATACCCCGCTGCCAGATCGTAGCAGATTTCGCCGGGAAGTGGCGGCTGTCCCGGAGGCGATCACGGATGCGTAGGTGCCTCATGATTGTCGGCGATTTCGGGGATCACGCCGACAATGGTGTGGCACGCCCGGGAGGGCGAAGGCAGTGCTGAGCCGCGAGCCGGGGGGACATGTCAACTCGCAGTCGCGGCTCGGCAGGAGCTTCGCCCTCCCGAAGGAGGCAAACCCCCAAGCCTCGCGTTGACTGACCACTCGTGCCAGGACGCCATTGAGTTCTCCGGATGACCCCGAGAGAATGACGGTGTACCTCCCCAGACTCCTCTCCGCGACTCCGCGATGCCGTCTCCCATTTCACTGGTCCCGCTTCCGCCGAACCAGCAACTGGTCGCCCCCGGTAAGTGGCCAGTGGTGGGGGAGCGGGCTCCGTTGCCTCCCGACGGGCTGTGGACGGTGAGTGGCTGCGGGGCGGTCGAGTGCGCGAGCGTTTGGTCACTGGAGGAGTTGCGAACACTCCCGCAGGTGACGCGTCGACTCGATATCCATTGCGTGACGCGCTGGTCGCGACTGGGGGTTGAGTTCAGCGGGGTGCCGCTCTCAACATTACTCGACATCTGCCGACCGTTACCCTCGGGCCGGTTTGTCTCGTTCGTGGCACACAGCGAGCGGGGCCATACGACCTCGCTGCCGCTGTCGGTGGTGCGGGAGGCGGATGTCCTTGTGGCATTCAAGGCGGACGGCCAACCGCTCTCCTCGGAACATGGCGGGCCGGTCCGCATCGTCACGCCGGGGCGGTACTTTTATAAGAGCCTCAAGTGGCTCGCTCGGATCGAGCTGTTGACCGAAGACCGGCTCGGATACTGGGAGGCGAACGCCGGGTATCACAACTCGGCTGATCCTTGGCAGGAGGAGCGGTTCCTGGCAGCGGACCTCGATCTGCAGACGGTGCGACGGTTGCTCGCCTCGCGGGATTTCAGCGGTCGCGACCTGCGCGGACTGATGGCGACCGGCATGGACTTGCGAGGACTGAAAGCCAGCGGGGCCAAGCTGCGCGATGCCCACTTCGAGGGAGCCGACCTCCACGACAGCTGCTTTGACGGGGCCAATCTTTCGGGGGCGCATCTGGAGCGGGCCGACCTGCGAGGGGC
>JAYTWO010000384.1:0-5456 GCA_043743415.1 Planctomycetota bacterium | reverse complement strand
CCCCCACCCCCCCGGCCCCCTCACGCGCCGGGGTAGGGGGAAAACTACAAACGATCAACAACCCCACCAGAAAAACAACAGGCCGGTAAGTCCAACGTGCCAGCGCGACGTGGAGATTCGTGAGACGTACGGAATCAGATCGACTTCGCAGGCAGCGGTGTTTGCAAAGGTCACGGGCCGGTGTGATTTGGGAGTGCGGCTTAGCACGGGGATTTACGTCCGCCGCTCACTGTCGAGAAGAAAGAGAAAGCCCCCGATGACTTTGGAGTCGCCGGGGGCGGGAGATTCAATGGGCGGTAGTATGTCGAGCAGCACGGGGGACTTACGTCCCCCGCTCGCTGTCGTTTGGTCTCAACTGCAGCCCATGCTCTGCCCGCAGTTGTGGCAGAGGTAGCAGTTGCCGTTTCTGACCGTGATGGCACCGCAGCTGTCGCAGGCGGGGGCGTCGGATTGGAAGCGGGCGAATTGAACTTAGACAGTCTGCCTACTATTTGGCCTTGTCTACGACTGGGGCTGTACTGGCTTGCTTTGGTTGAATTGACGCTACCTGAACTGGCACCAGCATTGGAACAGAGGCACCTTCGCTACGCACTTTCGAAGCAGTTGCTCTTGGGATCGCTTGCATCGAAGGTACAGCAGCGCCAGCTTCGAGAGTTTCACGGAATGGCATATTATTTTGCATGTGAACTTCTGCTTCCTTGTGCTGGAGGATTGGGTTGTGGACGGCTTGCAACTGGTTGGATGGCGGGGACAGTGGCACCAAAGTTGGTATTTCCGACTGGCTTCGCGACCAGATTCGGGACGCCTGCTCCACGAGTCTCCGAATTATTCTGCTGACTCACTGAACCTCTCCTTTGCATGATGTTGACTGCGATGAATACAACGAGAAGAGCCATCGCAACTACGAACGACAATGAGGATAGCAGATTCAACCTGTTAGTCCAGATCTTCCCTCTATTTCCCTTGTTTGATTCCAAAAAAGCACCTTCATCCCCATCAATGTAGTAGCGGCGTCCAAGTTCAAGTTGCTTCTCCAAGCCCACTTGACTTGCATGAAATGACCAGAGCGTTGCCACGATGGCAATGATAAACCCTGCCCAAGCTGTCACAAGGATCCATATGCATGAGGCGTCAACAACATTTACAACCTTGTCGATGAACGTGACGCTAATCCCAAGCATAGCTGTAGCCATCGTGAGGACAGCTCTGTCTCGCTCCTGGCAGTTCGATAGTTGACGTTTCCAGACGTCTTCTTGTAGACGCTGAAACATCTGCGGCGGTGTAGGGGGCTCTGACATGTCTTCTCCTTCTTGATACGAACGGGTAATTGCATTCAACGGATCAACCGCTTTTTAGCAAACTCAATGAAACAGTATAATAAACTCCACGGAATCTATTGATGCCGTGGAGTTTTGCTCAATTGTCACGAATTGCGTGGCACGGGGGACTTACGTCCCCCGCTCGCTGTCGTTTGGTCTCAACTGCAACCCATGCTCTGCCCGCAGTTGTGACACAGGTAGCAGTTGCCGTTTCGAACCGTGATGGCACCGCAGCTGTCGCAGGCGGGGGCGTCGGATTGGAAGCGGGCGAATTGCTGGCTGCGGGATTGCGGGCCGTCGTGGGCGGTCGAAGAGGTGTCGGGGGGGAGGAGCGGGAGCTGGTAGGCTTTGCTCGCACTGATCGCCGACTGGGTGCTACCGACCGCGTGGCCGTTGCCGTTTGACCCGTGGTTGCCGTTCAGCTTGACCGGAACGGGGAACACCGTGACCGGGGCCACCGGCGCGGCTGGGAGCTTGGGGCTCACAGCCGCCTTGACCTCAGAGGAGGTGGGGGTCTCCTCGTGGGAGGCTGCGGGGGTCAGGCCCTCGTGCTGGGGGGCGTGGGCTTCCTTGTATCCGGGGAGGAAGGTGTTGCCCAGGAACCGGAAGATGTAATCGACTACGCTCTTGGCATGCGGGATGTCGGGGTTGCTGGTCCAGCCGCTGGGTTCGAAGCGGGCGTGGCTGAACTTGTTGACGAGGGCGTCGAGCGGCACACCGTACTGGAGAGCCAGCGACGTTTCGGTGCCGATGACATCCATCAGGCCACCGATGGTCGAGCCTTCCTTGGCCATGGTGATGAAGAGTTCACCGGGAGTGTTGTCTTCGAACAGGCCGATGGTGATATAGCCCTCGTGACCGCCGACGTTGAACTTGTGGGTCAACGAGTGGCGGGTGTCGGGGAGGCGGCGGCGGACCGGCTGGGCCTGAACGGCGGGGGACTCGGAGGGCTGACGCCCACCGCTCGCCTTCTTTTCGCTCTTCGAGGTGTTGAGCGGCTGGGATTGCTTGGAGCCGTCGCGATAGATGGCGATCGCCTTGAGTCCGAGTTTCCAAGCCTCGATGTAGGCTTGCTCGATGTCCTCGACGGTCGAGTCGGTGGGCATGTTGACCGTCTTTGAGATCGCTCCCGAGAGGAACGGCTGAGCTGCGGCCATCATGGAGACGTGGGCGTGCCAGGCGATGGAGCGATTGCCCTTGGCGGCCTTGAAGGCACAATCGAAGACGGGCAGATGCTCGTCCTTGAGGGCGGGAGCCCCCTCGATGGTGTCGTGCTCTTCCAGGAATTTGAGGATCGCGGTCACCTGGTCCTCGGTGTAGCCGAGGGTTTTGAGGGTGGCGGGGACGGTGCGGTTGATGATCTTCATCATGCCGCCGCCGGCCAGCTGCTTGTACTTGATGAGGGCGATGTCGGGTTCGATCCCGGTGGTGTCGCAGTCCATCATGAAGGCAATCGTGCCGGTGGGGGCGAGGACCGTCGCCTGGGCATTGCGGTAGCCGTGGCGGCGACCGTTCTGCAGGGCTTCGTTCCAGGCTTGCCGGGCTGCGTCCTTGAGATAGGCGGGGCAGGCGGGGTTGATCTTCTCGACGGCATCGCGGTGCATCTGCATGACCGAGAGCATCGATTGCTCGTTCTCCTTGTACCCCGCGAAGGGGCCGACGGTGCTGGCGATCTGGGCACTGGTGGAGTAGCCCTGCCCCGTGAGGAGAGCGGAGAGGGCGCCGCAAATGCCGCGACCGGCTTCGCTGTCGTAGGGGATGCCCATCGACATCAGCATGCTGCCGAGGTTGGCGAACCCGAGGCCCAGTGGCCGGAAGAGGTGCGAGTTTTCGGCAATCGGCGGGGTCGGGTAGCTGGCGTGATCGACGAGGACTTCCTGGGCGGTGATCATGATCGCACAGGCCCGGCGGTAGCGATCGACATCGAACGAGCCGTCCTCCCGCATGCACTTCTTGAGGTTGATCGACGACAGGTTGCAGGCGGTGTCGTCCAGGAACATGTACTCGCTGCACGGATTCGACGCATTAATCGGTCCGGCCTTTTTGCAGGTGTGCCAGCGATTAATGGTCGTGTCGTACTGGACTCCGGGATCGCCGCAGTACCAGGCCCCTTCCGCCATCTGCCGCAGCATGTAGCGGGCCTTATAAGTCGGGCCTTCTTTCTGCGGATTGGTGACCCAGTGGGTGTGCCAGTCGCCATCGGTCTCGACGGCCTTCATGAACTCGTCACTCAAGCGGACCGAGAGGTTGGCGTTCTGGAACATGATCGACGAGTACGCCTCGCCGTTGAAGTTGGAGTCGTACTCACCACTCTCGATCAGCACGCGGGCCTTCTTCTCTTCCTTCAGCTTGCACTGAATGAATTCGAGGATGTCGGGGTGCCAGTCCTTCAAAGACTGCATTTTCGCTGCCCGCCGCGTCTTGCCGCCGGACTTCACGACAGCTGCGATCTGGTCGTAGACCCGCATGAAGGAGAGCGGGCCAGAGGGGGTGCCGCCGCCGGAGAGTTTTTCCCGACTACTGCGGATCGTCGACATGTCGGAGCCGGTTCCGGAGCCGAACTTGAAGAGCATGGCTTCGCTGGTGGCGAGGCGCATGATGCCCTCCATATTATCGTCGACCGACTGAATGAAGCAGGCACTGGCCTGGGGGAATTCATAGGGCGTGCTGGGGCGATGGACCTGCTTAGTCCGGGGGTCGAAATTATAATTCCCGACCGAACCCTTCACTCCATACTGATGGTACAGTCCGACGTTGAACCAGACGGGAGAATTAAAAGCCGCATGCTGGTGCAGGCAGAGCCAGGCCAGCTCGCGGTAGAAGTTTTCTCCATCCTGCGAGGTGGCGAAGTAGCCGTCCTGCATGGCCCAGTCGGCGATGGTGCGGGCCACACGGTGGATCACCTGCCGCACGGAGCGTTCCCGCTCATTGGTGCCGGGCTCGCCGTAGAAGTACTTCGAGACCACGACGTTGGTCGCCAGAGCGGACCAGCTCTTGGGGACTTCGCAATCGGTCTGCTCGAAGAGAACGGCACCGTTCTCGTCCTTGATCGCAGCGGTCCGCAGATCCCATTCGACGGTGTCGAACGGATCGCCCCCCATCGGACAGAAGTAAGGATCGATCCGCATCGGTTCCACCGCAGTACTCGTTTTGACAGTCGACATCGACATACCTTTCCCAGAGTGCGTCATGCACGGAAGCCCCGAGTGGGGCGAGTGAAGAGATCACGCCGCCGCAACAGTCAGCGGACGTGAGCTCGCTCCGTCAGAATTGTGGATCCATCCAATGAGCGCGAAATCACCTGAACAACCGATCCATGTGAACATCCGCTGCCTACCCAATCCTATCGGTCGACAGGGGGTTTGGCCAGCAGGTTTTCAGCGAGAATTGCGAGACGGCTCGCACAATGAGTTGTGCAGACGGGAGATGGAACCCCCAACATCTTGTTGCCGGGAGCGAGATCGCCTTTATACGTCGTGGCGGCGGATTGTCAAGAAATCATGATGACGAATTTGAGGATCGACACACCTGTATCGACGGAAACTCCGAACCGACAAGGGTATCGGAGAGCCAAAAATTTTGGCGAATGGAGCTGGGCCGGGGCTGTTTCTGGCGAAGAGCGACACCCGCCGTGCATCGCGTGGGACTCGGGGGGCAAATGGCTTGGAAAATACCTACGGATCTGTGATTCTGGATCCTCCCGGCCAGCATATTCCCTGAATCCAACTGTCTCAAAGAGGGGTGTCGTAGCGGTTTGCGGCACATCCAGACGATCCGGCGAAATCTTCAGACTCAGCTCTGTCCCTGAAACTTCGCTTGTGCAGTGGCTGCCTCCTTCGACCCCTTCGTGACCTTCTGTTGCAAACCTCTTTTCGATGTCCGAAGTCAGTAGATTCCAGCGCAGCCTGGGTCAACCCGCCACGCCCGCCGCGCAGCCCCAACTGGACGCGCGTGCCGCCTCATGTGCAGCATGTTGGGGGCAAAGTGAGCTGGGACACGGCGAAGCGGAGCTTCGAGTAGATGCGTTCCCAAGCTCCGGCTCTCATCCTTATACACAAGTTCCCGATTTCATGGCACAAGATTTGCGCAATATCAAGGAGGACTGATGGTTCTCGGCGGTGCAAGGAGGTGTGTCAT
>JAYTWO010000383.1:0-3029 GCA_043743415.1 Planctomycetota bacterium | reverse complement strand
CTCGGGATGGAGGTCGGCGTGCTGTACCGCACTTCGCGGGACGAGGCACTGGCCCTAGCGGACGAGGTGCGGGGACTCGGCCAGCGGGCCATCGCCGTGCAGTCGCTCTTGAGCAGCGATGCGGAGGTGGCCGAAGCCCTGGACTCCATCGAAGCCGCGTGCGGGCCGGTGAGTTGCCTCATCAATCTGGCTTCCGACTACGAACGTACGCCGTTCGCGACGCTCGACGCCGCAGCCTGGGACCGGGGGCTGCAAGCGGCCCGCGTCAACTACCTGCTGGCGATTCATGCCGCGCGGCGCATGCAGCTTCAGCCAGGGCCGACGCGGGGGCACATCCTGCAATTTGGCGACTGGGCTGCGGGGGAAACGCCTTACAAGGACTACCTGCCGTACCTGACCGCCAAGGCGGCGATTCAGTTCATGACGCGAGCGTTGGCGGTGGAACTCGCGAAGGACGGAATCCTGGTCAACACGATTGCTCCGGGGCCGACGGTGCGGCCTCCGGACATTTCTGAGGAGGAATGGGCTGCGAAGGTTGTGGCCCGCACCCCCTTGCGTCGAGAATCATCCATCGACGACATTGTCGAGTTGGCCGTGACCCTGCTCCGCAGCGAAACGATCACCGGCGAAGTGATCCGCGTCGACAGCGGACGGCACATCGCTCCGCGATGAGTCGGGTGCGGGAACTTGTCTTCCCGTCTCCCGTCTCCCGTCTCCCGTGCCACGCTCCGCTTCGAAGACTTCGCGTCGCGGCTAAACTCCTCTGACTCCAGACCCCCGACTCAACATGCCCACCCTCCACCGCATCACCAAGCTCATCGACTTCTGCTACGGGCATCGCTTGATGAACTACGCGGGGAAGTGCCGTTATCTGCATGGCCACAATGGGCGCATCGAAGTCGACCTGGAGTCGAAGGAACTCGACCAGCTGGGGATGGTCCTTGACTTCGGCGTGGTCAAAGATGTCATGCGGACCTGGATTGACGACAACCTCGACCACCGCATGCTGCTGTGCAAGCACGACCACTACGTCCCCATCCTGCAAGCCCAAGGCGAGCCGCTGTTCCTCCTCGACGAGAACCCCACCGCCGAGAACATCGCGAAGCTGGTCTTCCGCCACGGGAGTGAGGCCGGACTCCCCATCACCGAGATCCGGCTCTGGGAAACCCCCACCAGCTTCGCCGCCTACCGGGAGTAGTCATGGACCGGATCGCGGTGCTGGCCAGTGGCGGTCTCGACAGTTGTGTGCTGGTCGCCGACCTCGCGCGGACCGCCGAAGTGATCCCCGTGCATGTCTCGATGGGACTCGTCTGGGAGCCGGATGAACTTGCCGCGCTGGAGCGATTTCTGGCGTCCGTGACCCAGCCGAACATCCGCCCGTTGGTCCAGCTCGCCCTGCCGCTCAAGACGCTCTACGGCCCGCACTGGAGCATCACCGGGCGCGATGTCCCTTCCGCAGGAACGCCCGACCGGGATGTCTACCTCCCCGGTCGAAACATCCTGCTGTTCAGTGTCGTCGGCATCTGGTGCAGCTTGAACGGCGTCTCGACGATGGCGATCGGGTCATTGTCGTGTAACCCATTTCCAGACGGCACCCCCGAGTTCTTCCGCACCTTTCCCGAGGCGGTGGGTCAGGGGCTGAATCACCCGCTCCAGGTTCTCGCCCCCTATCGCGGCCTGGAGAAAGCCGAACTGATCCGCCGATTCGCGGGTCTGCCGTTGGAGTTGACGCTGACCTGTATGACCCCGGTGAGCGGTGGCCACTGTGGACGATGCAGCAAATGCGGCGAACGGCAGCTGGCCTTCCGCGGTGCCGGGATCGTCGATCCGGTGATCTACGCGACGAGCCAGATCGACAGCGAGCGACGGCCGGTAAGTCCGCCGTGTGGTGCGACGTGCGGTGGTCGGTTCTGATCGCGAACGCCGAGCCAAGTCGCCCACCTTCTGGCGAAGGTCGCTACGTTCACCAGAACGTGGGCGACCAGAACCGGCGTTCGCACGAACAGGATACCCCAAGGTCATTGTCGGCGATTTCTCCGAAATCGCCGGTGATGCGAGCGGCAGGAGACGCTTGACCGTAGGACGGGCATTCCTGCCCGTCCCTGGCAGCGGTGAGTGCTTCAGCAAGTCGCAGTACATGCTTCGACGGGCTGAAAGCCCGTCCTACAGGGGAGGACCATGCGGTTTCGGGAACATCATTCCTGCCGCTCGCCATGCGGGAATCGCTCTCCTACAATGCTCGCCTCAGTGCCGAAGGCTCCTTCGTGAGGCGTGCATGGCCGTCCTGCCAATCGCGATCTGGGAACAGCATCCCTACTGGGTTCCCGAGTTGCTGCGAGAGTTGCAGCCGCTCGGAGCGCGGGTGATGACCTGTCGGGTCGAGGGGGATGTCGCTCGTCGTGTGGCTGAGGGGGTTCGCCAAGTGGTGATTGCCCTGCCACATGAGGAGCGTTTGCCGTGGCGGTCGCTGGGCGGGTGGGTGGAGAGTGGGCTGCGGGTGCATGTCGTACTCGACCCGGCGGATGAGTCGTATCGGTGGTTTCTCCATGAGTTGGGAGTGACCAGCGTGTTCAACTTCGAGGGGGCACGTCAGTCGCTGGTGCGAGCCGTGTCGTAGGATGGGCCCATTGGCCCGTCCTTCCGATCGACTTCCGCAAACCAAAACGGGTGACATGGGACGGTGAAGATTGGATTCCCAATTGGACCCGCTGGGGCAGCTGACACGTAGCGGGGGCGGGCCAATGGACCCATCCTACAACAGAGAACAACAAGGCGAACTTGATGCTGAATGAACAGAGCGCACGCGGGGCCGTTTCCAGTGTGCGTGATCCCGAGATCGGTCGGTCGCTGGGCGACCTGAACATGGTCCGCACCGTGCAGGTCAGCGGCACCACTGCTCGCATCGGCGTCGAACTGCCGACCCCGGCCTATCCCGATCGCGAGCGAATCACAGCTGCGGTGAAGGCGGCGCTGACTGCGCAGGGAGCGACCTCGGTGGAGGTCGACTACACGTGGGTCGTGAAGGGCAA
>JAYTWO010000382.1:0-2834 GCA_043743415.1 Planctomycetota bacterium | reverse complement strand
TTATGAAAGCTCACGAGTTCCCCCAACAATGTGGAACTCGTTACGAGGATTTGTAAAACCCCATTGCGAAGGATCGTCGGACGCGAGCCAGCGGCCACCTCGGGCCCGGCCACGCTCTTCCAGGCATCGGCCAATTGGCGGTCGCCCCGAATGCGACCGATGCCCCGCATGGCGATCACCTGAGACAACACGTCGCCGAGCTTCTTCGCGTCCCGAATCGGGGGAGGCGTGAAGAGCGGTTCCGGCGGCTTGCGAGGCGGTCTCATCTGGTATCCGATCAGTCGCGAGCCAGCGGCATGACCACATAGGTGTAGTTCTCATCCGCCTTGAAGACCGCAGCGCTGTCCCCATCCACAATCTGCAACGTCACCTGGCTCGACGGCTCCAGCACTCGCAGGAAGTCCGAGACGAACTTGGGGTCGAAGGTGATCGTGAAGTCGTCTCCTTCCAAGCTGATCGGCAATTGGATGTTCGAAGTGCCGACATCGCTGGCGGAACTCTTGAGAGTCAAGGCTTGCGCGTCAAAGGCGAAATCGACCCCCTTGCTCTCCTCGTTCGTGACGATCATCGCCTGCCGCACTGCCGACAGAAACGGCCCCACCACCAATGACACACTCCGCGTGTAGTCGTTCGGCATCACGTCCTGGTAACGCGGGAAACGTCCTTCCACGAGCCGGGCATAGATCGTCGAATTGCCGCTCCGCACCAGAACATCGTTCGAGTGCAGGGCGATGTGGACCTCCTGCTCGCCACTTTGAATGCTGCGTTCGATGAGTTGCATGGCCTTGGCAGGGATCACTGGAGCGACCACTTCTTCGGCGACACGGCCTTGTGCCGAGGCCGACGCTTTGAAGACCGCCAGACGCCGACTGTCCGTCGCAGCCAATGTCACGGTGTCCTTACGCAACTCCATCAGGACGCCACCAAGGGCATAGCGTGTGCTTTCGACATCCGTTGAGAAGATGGTCCGCTGGATGCCTTGCTTGAGGACTGACCCGGCGACAATGTGGTAGTCCTTCTCCTCGAAGGCTGCCACCTCGGGGAACTCCGCCGGGTCTTCCACGGAGAGCTTGAACTCACTCTGTCCCGATCGAATCTTGAGTGACCGCTCGTTCACCTCGATGGTGACCTCCGAATCCTGCAACTCCCGCAGGATGGCCGTCACTCTCTGCGTCGGCAACAAGACTTCGCCGGGAGAACTCGACAGGATCTCAGGCATCTGGTAGCGAATGCCGACTTCCTGGTCCGTGCCGATCAGCGTGGCCACGCTGTTGTTGACGATCAGCTTGATATTCTTGAGGATGTCTTTGGTGGTCCGTGTGGGAACGACTCCACTCACCGTAGCCAATGCGGTTGCCAAGATTTGACGTGAACAGACGAGCTTCATGAGAATCGTTCTTTCCGAAGAACCAAAGAGATTGAATCACCAGTATCAGTATAGGCCGCTGAAAAGCAAGCGACTGAGAGATGGATTCGGCCACAAGTATAGCAATGAAAAAGACTTGCTGTACATCACTCAGAGTAAAATGTGATGAAAAGCTGTTGGTGTCAGGTGGATGGGTCGTGGATGGGTGGGGAAGGATGTTGGTTCAAATTTCAGAAGGGTCGCACGGGTGGAAAGTGATGGTATTCGGTGACGACTCATCAGCAGAGCATGAACAAGTTGTTGACATCAGTTGAAAACGAGCGGTATCGGTTTTGAGAGTCGACCTTGGCCGTTGAAACTCCTACGACCGAAACAGGAGGTAGCCGCTGAAAAATCAAAAGCGGAAGAAGAATCGATTCATCTCGAAGAACCCTGCGAGACGATACGACGGGAAGACATTGGGTCAATACGTCTGGGGGGACGTGTACATGCGCAGCACAAAGCGTGTTCGAGATCGTTGGTTTACAGCTGTGGCGATGACGTGCCTGTCCGGGTTCGCGTTGTGCGGATGCACACGCGGGACGCGGGACTTGTCATCGAATCTCACGGACTCTGCGGGTCGCGAAGCGATCGAGGCGGAGCGTCATGTGGCCGAGCGGAAGCGGCAGGAAACCGGAGGTTCGAAGTCGAAAGAGCTTCTGGCCTCTGAGGAGCAGTCCGATTCTCCGAGCCGTAAGCAACCAGTTGCGGAGCCGATCGCCGAGTCGGATCCTTGGGACGGCGAGGGCGAGGCCATTGCAGCACGTCCTTCGCCGAAGACCGCGAAGGGCCGGGCTTCACTGGACGACAGTGATCTGGATACTGCCAACTGGGCGGGAGCTGACCTCGACCGTCAGGTGAAGACGGTCTCCGAGGAGCAAGAAGAAGGGATTGATACGGCGGAGCCGGTGCTCGATTCGCCAGCCCGTGGACCAATCGCCGCCGAACTCATGGAGGAGAACGAAGCGTCCGTTCGAGTTCAACAACCGGATGCCCAAGACGATTTAACAGAGGCAGCCACCCCGGTGAAGAAGCCGGTTCCTCGTCCCGGTAAGGCGAGTTTCGATGGCACCAGCGAACATCCCTGGGCCGAGAAATCCCCGATGGTCGCGAGTTCAACACCGGTGAATCGGCCTGTGGCGAGTCAGTCGTTGGCAGACGACAAAGCGACCTCAAAGCCCGTCCCTCAGCCGGATCGTGCGACGGCTCCCTCGAAATCCAAATCCTCTACGGCTGAACAAACGCAGTTGGCCGAAGCCCGCATGGCCGAAGCCAAAGCCCGCGTTCAGACGCTTCTGACCCAGGCGAAATCCCTCCTCCAGAAGGGGGAGTACCAATCGGCATATCGCGTGGCTCAACTCGCACAGCGGATCGCCGACAGCGAAAATCTGTTCTTCGTACGGGGCGAGGCACAACCGGCGGACATTGT
>JAYTWO010000381.1:0-6335 GCA_043743415.1 Planctomycetota bacterium | reverse complement strand
GCACGCCATAGAGACGGTGGCCGATGGCCACGGGGGTATGGGCGTCGGGGCTGAAGTCCTCGTGGTGGCCCTTGTCCTCCATCGCACTCGGGGAGCCATTTTCGCTGAACTGGTACAGCCGCGCTCCATTGTTTTCCGTTGCGACGAACAAGAAGTCGCCGACGAGGACGGGGGTCGGGACGTTGAAGTCGCCGGTGAACTCTGGGGTGATCGACCAGACCTTCTCTCCCGTGGAGATGTCCCAAGCCCCGAGGTTGTGGGCGTCAAAGCCGATCGCGAGATGGCGGTCCCCCCGCTGCCCATGCACGAACGAGGAGTGGCTCGGTTTGCCGCCGGGGGTCTTCCAGCGTTCCTCTCCCGTGGCGGGGTCCAACCCGACGAGGCATGCCTTGCGACCTCCCGGTTGGACGACGAGGACGCCCTTGGCCAGGAGTGGACTCCCAGCGATGCCCCACTCCAGGGGGGGCGTGTCATAGTCCGTGGCGAGGTCGCGTTCCCACAGCAGATCACCGGTCGCCAGATCGAGAGCGGTCAGGTGACCAAGGGCTCCCTGCAAGTAGACGACCCCCTCATGAATCAGTGGGGTGGCGCGCGGGGAGTTGCCGTAATCGAGGGTGCCGGGCGCGGGGTAGGCATGCCGCCAGAGCCGCTCGCCGGACTCGGCATCGAAGCCTTCGAACAGGTCTTCTGCATCGGCCAGATCGCGCGAACCGACGACGCACACTCCTTCGGCCACGGCCACACCGCCGTGCCCCGGACTGGGGAGCTTCACTGTCCAGAGGGGTGCAACCTCAGTCGGGAGTAAACTCGGCAGCCACTGCAACACCCCATCGCGGTTCGCCCCCCGCCAGCCCGGCCAGTCGGGGTTGCCGATGGCTGTGGTGGCTTCACTTGCTGGGGGCGAGTCTAGTTTTTTTTCGAGGCGTTGGCTCCGGAGGTCACAGCTGGTTCGGGTTTGATCGGCTCGAAGGGCACGAACCCCGCCTCGGTCTCCAGGGCTTCCAACAGTTCGACATGCTCGGCCACGGCCAGCAACGCAGACTGGATCGTCTCCTGCTCGGAGGTCGACAGCGACGCATCCGCGAAGGCAGTAATAAACGGCACCGGCTTCGAGCGGGCGATCACCCGCAGATCCCCCTTCTTGACCGTCCCGCACCCCTCCAACAGACGCTCCGCATAACTCGAAATCACCGCCACCGCCTTCTCTCCGGCCTGGAGTTCCATCAGCTTGGCAGCTGCATTGCTGCATGACGGATAGGTCTCCTTCTCCGTGGGCACCGGGAGTTTATTGGCCTTCAGCAGGTCGACAATCACCGCACACTTCTCATCGCAGTCTTCGGGGCCGAAGAAGATACGGTAGCCCGCGAGGTCGCTGGCACCCTTGGCCGGGTCAGCTGTGCGAACCACGAGCAGGCCGGTCTGTGTCGTCTCCCCCTCAGCACCGGAGAGGGCGGCAATCGGCTGCATCTTCCGCTGGAGCTTGGCGGCGTCATGCAGGACCACCGAGTGCTTGCCGATGACGAGTTGGGCGGGGCCGCCGGTCTCCTTGACGGCCTTGACGAGCGACTCCGACCAGGTGACCTTCACCGGTCGGGCGAGGGTCTTGGCGAGGTGGTCGCCCAGCTTCTCGTACTTGCGTTGGGCGTACCCCTTCACGCAGTCGCAGGAGAGCGGGGCCGAGAGCGGGTCCATGACCACGATGTGCAGCGTGCGGTCCTCGGCCTGGGCAAATGTTGCCACGGAGAGGAGGCCGAGGAGGAGTAAGCTGAGCGCGGTTCGCATGGGATAGCCTGCGGGTGGTAGGACGGGGCCGTTGGCCTGTCCGGCTGGAGCTGTGGAGCATGACAGGCTGGAAGCCTATCCCACGAGAATGACGGACGGGCAAATGGGCCCGTCCCACGGGGTTACTCGTTCTTCTTCGCATCCTCGGTGGCCCGAGTCGCCTTCAACTCCGGGAACGCCTCGGACTTGATCTGCACCTCATCATCCCCCGAGAACTGGAACTGAAACTCCAGCCAGTCGGCTCCGGTCATCTGGATGCTGATCGTCAGCTCCTCGCCTTCCTGCTGGACCGCGACCCACGACAAGTCGTCGCTGTACTGGCCGAGCATCCCGCCCTGAACAGTGAGCTTGCCGCCCGGCTGGAAGACGATGCGGTTGAAGGCTCCCTCGGGGCGAGTCAGAGCCTGGATCTTTTCTTCGTCGGTGCGATTCTCCTTCTTCGGAGCCTTCACGGTCGTCCATTCACCGATCAGCTTCTTGCCCAAGCCCTCGGTCGCCGACTTCGAGGCCAGTTCCTCTTCGGTGAACTCGGGAACTTCCGCCAGCGGCATCAGCACCGCGATATTCCCCTTGTCGACATTCATCATGTAGTACCGGTCGCGGACATCATCGTGGGCCACGGCCACATGCTTACAGCCGATGCCGATCTTGGCCTTGCCGATGAAGCCGACCAGTTCACCGGCGGCGTTGAACCGCTTAATGTTCCCGATGCTCGACTCAGCACACAGCACATCGCCGTTCGAACAGCAGCGGATATCCATCGGATTGCAGCAGCTACCGAACCCGTCGACGGCCTCGCGATCACGCTTGCCGAATGAGGAGACCGGCGTGCCGTCCCGGTCGTGGATGGCGACCTGGAACTTGGTGTTCGCGGCGACGAGCAGTTGGTCGCCGCTGGCCTGGATATCCATCTGGCCGCAACATCCCGAGAGGCGGTCGAGAACCTTGGTCGGCTCCGTGAAATCGTGGTTGGACCGCCAGACCTCGTAGCCGTTGCCGGTGACGCAGACGAAGAGATCCTTCTCAGTCACAGCCAGGGCGGTGATCCGCATGCGCGAGGCCATCATTTGGGCAATGTCGGCATCGCTGACCTCAGCTGTGGAGACTTTCTCCAGCCGGGTTTTGAGGGAGGTGAGTTGCCGCTCGTAGAGGCTCAAGCGGGTCTTGAGGGACTTGGGGACTTCCTCTTCCTTGTCGGTCAGTTCCTTGATCTGGCCGGAGACCTTCTCGATGGTCTTTTCCACGCGGGCGATGTTGGTCTCGACGAGCTTGCGCATCGTCTGGGATTCGGCCTGGGCCTCCTCTTGAGCCTGCTTCTTGAACTCTTCGGGATTGGGGAGGTTCGCCGTGTTGCCTTGTCGCTTGATCTCTCCGGTTCGAGTCAGGCGGGCCATCTTCCCATTGCCCGCGACGAAGAGGTCGAGGTCGCGAGCGGTGTTGATTGCGGTGGGGACGAAGTCGAGCTTGATCTCGGCTTTCAGTTCGCCTTCCGGGGAGTAGTGCTGGACGTAGCCCTCGGTCGTGCCGACACAGGCCCAGATGTCGCCCGTCTCGTCGAGACAATATGTATGCAGTTTGATCTTCTGCCCGTCGTGCTTCGGGTTGATCGAGCGGGCTTGCTTGTGGGTGGCTGCGACTTCGGCCTTGTCGGGGGTCTCGCTCTTCTTCTTCGAGTCCTTCAGGGCGTCGATCGCGTCCTGGATTTCCTGGGACACCGCCGGTGGTCTCGCTGGCTCATCGGCAGCATTCAGTGTTCCCACGGAGGTCAAAAAGGGGAGCAGCCCCACAGCCAGGGAATACTTCAGCGTCGAGTGACTGAGCCACATGCTTCCAGCCTCCAAAAGTGAACACTCTACCCGTCCGCTTCGAGCGAAGGGCTTGCGATCAGGTGTCAGACTACGCCCCCGATTACGCAGTTTCAAGAGGAATTGACGGCTGAAACGCCGAAAGATTTCACGAATACATCTCTTGACCCCCAGTTTGTTCGAGTGGTATCTCGACCCTTCCAGGAGTTCGATTCCTCCGAATCGACTCCTTCACCGGTGCCAGAGAGCCAGGCGCAACTCGTGGCGAAATCACAGGTTATCGTCGTACTCCTGCTCCTCATCGGAGTTGGAATCTTCGGGCTGGACCGGGCTGTGGCCCAGGATTCCGGGGGGGAATCTGTCGACATTCTGCCGGTCGAACCGGCACCTCCCGCCGATGCCGAGGGGCACGAACCGTATTTATTCTTTCCGCGAGCGGCGGCGGCTGAGGACTCGGTCGAGTCGTTTTCGACGATCGAGTCGGTGGGACTCGATGGTGCGACGGAACTTGAATCCGAAGCATCGAGCAGTCTCGACAGCGGAGCGTGGGAGGCCTCGGAGCGATTCTCTCCCAGTCGATTTCGGGACGCGATTCCGATCCAGTACCCCCTGGACAATTCCGCCTATGAGGGAGAAGACCCGACCGGTGGCGACCCCCAAGACGCGGAAGGCAACTGGCGCGGGTCGAGCGTTCATCGGCCCGATGAAGCATTGCCGCTCGAGGACCAGCCGTGGGTCGAATGGTACAAAATCTACCTCACCGCTCAGACGCTGCCCACCGGGGATGAGGGGTTGGGAGTCTCCAGTCTGGACCTCAAGGGAACGCTCAAGTTCGCGCGCTGGCCGTTTCTGTTTGTCAGTCCGCGAGTGGGATTGCACTCCCTGGATGGGCCACCGACGACCGACTTGCCACCCCGACTCTTCGACTTCTCCCTCGATACGACGGTCTATCTGCCACTGAATGACCGCTGGACGGTGCAAGCCTCCGCTGCCCCCAGTGTGTTCACTGACCTCCAGTCCACCAAAAACGCATTCCGCATGGTCGGACGCGGGCTGGTGTTTTACCGTTGGTCTCCCGAGCTTCAGCTAGCCGGGGGATTTCTGTACCTGGGACGCAAAGACATTACCGCACTCCCCGCAGCCGGTTTCGTCTACACGCCGAACGAGGATGTCAAACTCGACATCATGTTCCCCAAGCCGCGAGCCGCCTACCGTTACACCCATGACGAGAGTCGCGAGCGCTGGGTGTACTTGACGGGGGAACTCGGCGGTGGATCGTGGGCTGTCCAGCGGGTCAGTGGAGCCGATGACGTGGCGACTTATCGCGATTTCCAGTTGCTGGTCGGGATCGAGCACAAGGAGCCGGACACGTTGAACTGGCAACTCGAAGGGGGCTACGTCTTCTCCCGACAGGTGGAATACCTCTCCGCGCCGGGGGCTTTTACGAAGCTACCCGCGACGGCTGTGTTAAGGATGGTTCTCTCGTTTTGAGCATCGCCAGCGATATGGTGTTTGGGCAAGTGGCCAGTGGAATCTGCCCCGCCAGACTTCCGGCGTCTCAGAAGACTTCGGAAGTCTTTTGTACGCGATGTCTGACCGCTCTCTGGGTGCCAATGCCCACTTGTGCAGGGCTCAGAAATTGGTCAGCCATGTCTGCCCGCTGACACCTCTTCGATTTCTGCAACCGCAGAACTACAATCCCTGCCGCACCGACTGCCTCCCCTCTGGCTGATCGCTGATGGCTGACTGCTCTCGGCAGACCGCTCCCCCCGTGAAAGGACTCCCATGCCTCTTCCCCGTGTGGCTCAACTTCTCTTGGAAGGTCAGCCCGGCTCCGCCATCGAGGTGGCCGGGTGGGTGCGGACGCGGCGCGACAACAAGGGGGGGTTCTCATTCATCGAACTGAACGATGGGTCGTGCATCTCGAACCTGCAGATCGTCGTCGACAGCTCCGTGCCGGGCTACACTGAGACCATCAAGCACGTCACCACCGGGGCCAGCATCCGCGTCACCGGCGAGCTGAAAGCCTCGCCGGGAGCCAAGCAGCGCGTCGAGTTGCAGGCGTCAACGCTCACGCTCCTCGGCCCGGCGGATGCCTTGAAATACCCGCTTCAGAAGAAGGGCCACAGCTGGGAGTTTTTGCGAGAGATCGCGCACTTGAGGCCGCGCACGAACACGTTTGGGGCGATGGCCCGCGTGCGGAACACGGTCTGTTATTCGATCCACCGGTTCTTCCAGGAGCGGGGGTTTCTGTATGTCCACACGCCGATCATCACGACCAGCGACTGCGAAGGCGCGGGCGAGATGTTCCAGGTGACGACCCTCGACCTCGAACGCCTCGCCAAGTCGGCCCCCCCAGTGAGCGGCACGGCGCTAGCCGCCGGTTCCGGAACGAGCGACAGTCAGCCAGCGAAGGTGCCACCCACCACCATCGACTACACCCAGGACTTCTTCGGCAAGAAGGCCAGCCTCACCGTCAGTGGCCAACTCGAAGGCGAAACCTTCGCCACCGCAGTCGGCCCGGTCTACACCTTCGGCCCCACCTTCCGGGCTGAGAACTCGAACACCACGCGGCACCTCGCCGAGTTCTGGATGATCGAGCCCGAGATCGCTTTCGCGGATCTCGACGCCGACGCGACGCTCGCCGAGCAGTTCCTCAAGTACGTCTTCAAGGCCGTGCTCGAAGAGCGGGCCGACGACATGAAGTTCTTCGTCGAGCGCCACGACAAGGCCGCGATCACCCGGCTC
>JAYTWO010000380.1:0-8903 GCA_043743415.1 Planctomycetota bacterium | reverse complement strand
CCCAAAGCGACAGCGGCAGCCGCTTCGTCGAGACCCTGCTGACCGTCCTGGAAACCTGCCGCCAACGCGATAAAAACACCTTCGAGTTCCTCACCCAAGCCATCACCGCCCACTTCGCCCACCAAAAACCCCCGTCACTCCTCGCCAGGGTGTGAACGGTTACGTCTTCGGGCCCTCGGAAATTTGCGCAACGTACGCAAATTTGAGACGTGAGTAGTACAGATCAGCAACTGGCTTCGGCTATGACCTCGGGCTATCGGTTGGCCTCCTTCGTTGGGTATCTGTGCCGATCTGTGTACAAATCCATCTCTTCCCACATGCGAATTCGGAGAGTGTGAGCCACCACTATCACGCGGTAGGCTTCGCATTCGATGGCAGGCCGTCAGCTTCGGCGAGAAGTGTCCTTCTTTCCGGCTGACTCCGCATGCACCCTATCCACTGGAGTTCGTGATGTCCGTCCCCGTCGTCATCGCCATCGGCGGCAACCTGGGCGATGTGCGATCGACCGGAGAAGCCGCCCTCATCCAACTCAACGACACTCCCGGCCTCGAAGTCGAGAGATCCAGCCGCTGGTACTCCACCGCACCGGTCGGCTGCGAGGGTCGATTCCTCAACGCAGCTGCCCTGCTGCACAGCGAACTGACGCCGACGCAACTGTTGCTGCGGTTGCAGGAGATCGAGACCACGCAGGGCCGGGTGCGGACGGGCCTCTGGACGCCGCGCACGCTGGACCTGGACCTCGTGCTGTTCGGTCAGTGGCAAGTCGATCACCCCCAACTGCAAGTGCCCCATCCGGCGGCGTGGTGCCGGCGGTTCGTCCTCGACCCGGCGTGCGAGGTCGCGGGCGAGATGGTGCATGTCGAGCACCAGTTGACACTGAACCAGCTTCGAGATCGCCTGCTGAGGCGACCGCTCGTCGTCGCTTGGAGCGGAGGCTTACCTCACGAGTTATTCACCGAGGGGACGGTTCCGGTCCGCTTCGGTTCCCAGGTTCACTGGGCAGGTTCGCACAATCCGGGCACGGTCCGCTTCGTGCCCCGGACCTCCGCACTGTGCCACCCGTTTGAAATCGCCGTCCCGAACGACCCGGACGAGGCTCGCCGGATCATCATCGAAACTCTCACCGCACTGCTGGATGAGCCGATGGTGCAACCGGAGTGATGCCCCACTCCCTATTCCCCACTCCCCAACGCCTCCTGCATCGCCTTCATCACCACTGCCTGTGCATTCGCCATCGGGCCAGCGATCATCGCTCCCGAGGCCAGCTTGTGTCCGCCGCCGCCGAACTGCTCGGCCACACTGGCCACGTCCAGACCCGAGCGGCTGCGGAAGCTGACTTTGACTTGGCCGGACTTCTGTTCGACCAGGATCACGGCACAGCGTGTGCCCTCGATCGTCAGGCAGTCGTTGACGAGGTCTTCGGTATCGGACGGATGCGCACCGGTCTCCTCGAAGTCCTTCTGCAAGACAAAAGTCCAACCCATCGCCCCGCCGAACTCGACCGCCACGCGAGCCAGCACCACCCCATGCAGCTTGAGCCGGGACAACGACGACTTTTCATACAACTCGCGGTAGACCACATGCGGTTGCACGCCCAAACCAATCAGCCAGGCCACGCGCTGGATCGTCCGCTGATCGACGTTCGGGAAGCGGAACCAGCCGGTATCGGTCGCGATCGCTGCGAAGAGAGCGGTGGCCTGCTCGATGGTCGGCGTCACTCCCAGAGCGTCCGCCAGTTCGCAGACCAAGATCCCGGCTGCGGCTGCGGTGGTGTCCTTGAAGAGTTCCGCCCCCAGATGATCGGAGCTGATGTGGTGATCGATCACCACCTTTTTGGCCTGGGTGGTCTCCAGCGTCTTGCGAAGGTCGCTGAGCTGCTGCCAGGCACTGGTGTCGACGATGATGTGGACATCGGTGTCGCAGGCTTGCTCGGTGGTGACTCCCTCGCCGATTTTTTGAATCCGCGAGGTCGGATCGAGGAATGCCAGATGCACCGGCGATGCCGACGGATTGATGATCCGGACCTCTTTCCCGAGCTGTTCGAGAATGCCGCACAGCCCCATCTCCGATCCCAGAGCATCCGCATCGGGCCGGACGTGACTGGTGATCACGAACCGCTGGTGTGCATGAATGATGTCGACAAGCGGTTGCCATTCGATCGGCATGGGCGACCTTGCTTCTGAGCGAGGAGGGGTAATCGGTGTATTGTGTCGACCGCTACGCCGATTGTCGATCAGCACATCAGTATCGACGAGGTTCGAGGGGCATTCGTGTACGTTCTGCTCGGTGAAACGAATCTGATAGGATCGACGTGTGGCCCCCGAGCTTGATCCTCCCCCGAGTAACGACATCGACCATGCCGCTGACGATCACTGACCTCACCGTACACGACATCCGGTTCCCGACCTCGAAGCACCTCGATGGGTCGGATGCGATGAACCCCGATCCGGACTACTCGGCAGCGTACTGCGTGCTGCACACAAACGACGCCAGCCTCGCCGGACACGGATTGACGTTCACCATCGGGCGCGGGAACGACCTCTGCTGCCACGCGATCGAGGCACTGCGGCCCCTGATCGTCGGCCAGTCGCTCGACTCGATCACTGCCGACATGGGCAAGTTCTGGCGGCACATCACCGGGGATAGTCAACTCCGCTGGGTCGGCCCGGAGAAGGGGGTCATCCACCTCGCCACAGCGTCCGTCGTCAACGCGGTGTGGGACTTGTGGGCCAAGGTCGCGAAGAAGCCGCTGTGGCGGTTGCTGGCCGACATGACACCCGAGCAACTCGTGAAGTGCATCGACTTCCGGTACATCACCGATGCCCTCACTCCCGAGGAGGCTCTGATGATTCTCCGCCGTTGGGAGCCCACGCGGGCCGAGCGGATTGCCCATCTCGAACGCGAGGGGTTCCCGGCCTACACGACCTCAGCCGGGTGGCTCGGGTACTCGGATGACAAGCTTCGAGACTTGTGCCGCCAGGGGATGGCCGAGGGGTGGAGCTGCTTCAAGATCAAGGTCGGGCGCGACCTGCAAGATGACATTCGCCGCTGCCGGATCATCCGCGAGGAGATCGGCTGGGACCGGCGGATGATGGTCGACGCCAACCAGGTGTGGGACGTGCCGCAGGCGATCGAATGGATGAAACACCTCGCGCCGTTCAAGCCGTGGTTCATCGAGGAACCGACCAGCCCGGACGATGTCCTCGGTCATGCAGCCATCGCAAAGGCCGTCGCCCCCATCCTCGTCGCCACCGGGGAACACTGCGCGAACCGCGTGATGTTCAAGCAGTTCCTGCAAGCCCAGGCGATCGGCATTTGCCAAATCGACAGTTGTCGCATCGGCGGAGTGAACGAGATTCTGGCCGTGATCCTGATGGCCGCCAAGTTTGGCGTGCCGGTCTGCCCGCACGCCGGCGGGGTCGGGCTGTGTGAGTATGTGCAGCACTTGTCGATGTTCGACTACGTGTGCGTCAGCGGCACGTTGGAAGACCGCCTGACCGAACACGCGGGCCACCTGCATGAGCACTTCAAGGCCCCGATTGTCATGCGCAATGGCCGCTATATGCCGCCGACCGCCGCCGGGTACAGCATCGAGATGTGGCCGGAGTCGATTGCGCGGTACACGTATCCGGGTGGGGCCGAGTGGCGATCCTGAGTCGCCCAAGGTCAGAAGTGGCCACTCTCTGGGCCTTTCCCTCAGTTTCGGGAATGAATCCAAATCCCACTATCATTCCAGCCTGTCATGGGAAAAAATGAATGGGCGCGGAATCGATGTCTTTATGGGGAGTGCTAGAATCGTGGTGAATGTCCAATCTCTGCACGGCAGACAGGTTGCGTCGTGTGTGTGTGTCTTGGTTCTGCTGTGTTGCGCCACCTCGGCGCTGGCTCAGAGGGGAGGTCGCGGGATGTCTGGCCGGCTGGCCAAGGCCAATGCCGCTCGCAAGCAGCAGGAAATCGCCCAGCTTCAGAAGCAACTGGATGGGTCTCGTAAGCTTCTCGAATCAGTCACCTCTCAAGGAGCCATGAGCCAAGCCCAACTCGCTTCAGCTCGTCAGGCCGCCTTGTCGGCCCGTGAGGCTCTCCATGACGCGGAAAAGCATGACCAACAGGTCAACAAGAAGTTACGGGGAATCGAAGACGGGATTCTGGAGGCTCAATCGGATGATTCGGAACTCGCGAAGACTCTGGATGAACTTCACCTGGCCCAGCGAGCGCTCGATATCGAGTTGCACAAGATCCTGAAACGACCTCCTCCCGCCAATGATGAGGACGAACAGACGCGGCTGTCGGAGTTGGCGCATCTCACTACGGAAGAGCGAGAGAAACTGGCTGGCGACACCCGGTACACCACGAAGCAAGAATCTCTGCATCAGGCGATGGAGAAGCTCAGTGCGGTCAAGACGAAGCTTTTCCAGGCCAGCGACGAGTGGAAGACGGCCCACGAGGAACGCCATCGCATCGACCAGGAGCAAGCCCAACAGGAACGATCGGTTCAAGGGGCCGCGAACGACAGTTCGGAGAGTCGCAGTGAGCTGCGGACGATCGCGCAGATTGCCGCCTCTGCTCGAGCCTCCATCGCTCAGGCGGAAGCCCGGTTGAAGGTCTTGGGAGCCAAACCAAAGGCTCCAACTACGGACAACAAGCCTGAGACGAAGAAGAGCACTCCCTGAGTTGGCCGTGGTGGCCAGCCTGGAAGGAGTGGACGAGATTTGTGATAAAGCCCAGTGGTTGCAACCACTGGGCTTTTCACATGGCGGAGTGGGAAAACACGTGTCGCGTTTCGGCTTTCACCCCATCATCGAGCGCTGGTTCGCCTCCCGGTTCGCCGGACCGACTGAGCCGCAGGTGCGCGGCTGGCCGGAGATCGCAGCCGGGCGGCATACGCTGATCGCGGCACCGACTGGGAGTGGCAAGACGCTGACGGCGTTTCTGGCGGTGATTGACCGGCTGTTGAGAGAGGGATTAGCCGGGAAGCTGAATGACGAGATGCGGGTGGTGTACATCTCGCCGCTGCGGGCCTTGTCGAATGACATGCAGAAGAACCTGAGCGGGCCGCTGGCGGAGATCAGCCAGCTCGCGAAGGAGGCCGGGGAGGTGTTGCCTCCGCTGCGGGTCGGACTGCGGACGGGGGATACGTCGGCGTATGACCGGGCCAAGCTGGTGAAGCACCCGCCGCATATTCTGGTGACGACGCCGGAGTCGTTGTACCTGTTGCTGACCTCCGAGAAGGGCCGGGCCGCACTGTCGACGGTCGATACGGTCATCGTCGATGAGATTCATGCACTGGCGAGGGACAAGCGCGGGTCGCATCTGGCGCTCTCGCTGGAGCGGTTGGAGCACTTGGTGAGAGGCGAGCGGGGCGGCGTCAGCCCCCCGGTTCTATCGGCGTGTGAGGCAGAGGGTTCACCACGGAGGCACGGAGGCACGGAGAGAGAGGAAGGAAGGGACAAGGGACAAGTATCAAGTGCCAAGGAAGAGGAAGAGAGTCAGGGCGATTCCTCCTTGCCACTTGTCACTTGTCACTTGCCCCTTCCGACTCCGAGGGCTGACGCCACCCAACTCGCTTCTTCCTCCGTGCCTCCGTGCCTCCGTGGTGAATCAAAACGCGGTCTCCAGCGCATCGGTCTTTCGGCCACCCAGAAGCCGATCGAGCGCATGGCCCGGTTCCTGGTCGGGGCGGGGGAGACTCTCGACCCGCTGCCAGTCGAACCCCCTCCACGCGAGAAGCTGCCGGAACCGGACGGGCCGGGATGCCATGAGGAGGTCGACCGCGCGGGGCAGATCGCCAGTCGCTTGGCTCCCGCATCGCGTCCGGTCGATTGCTCGATCGTCGATGTCGGTCATCAGCGGCAACTCGACTTGGGCATTGAGACCCCCGTCAGTGAACTCGGGGCGGTCTGTTCGCATGAGTCATGGGCCGAGGTCAATGCCCGCATCGTCGAACTCATCAACACGCACCGCAGCACGGTGATCTTTGTCAACACCCGCCGCATGGCCGAGCGGGTCACGTTTCAACTGACGCAGATCCTCGGAGACGAGGCTGTCAGCAGCCACCACGGGTCGCTCTCGGCGGAGATTCGGCTCAAGACCGAACAGCGGCTTAAGACCGGTGATCTCAAGGCGGTCGTGGCGACGGCGTCGCTCGAACTGGGGATCGATGTGGGGTACATCGACCTCGTGATTCAGATCGGGTCGCCGCGGTCGATCGCCACTTTTCTGCAACGCATCGGACGGTCGGGGCATGCGCTGGGTCTCATTCCGAAGGGGCGGCTGTTCGCGCTGACCCGCGATGAGTTGCTCGAAGCGATGGCTCTCGTGCAGGCCATCCGGGCCGGTCGGCTCGATCAAACGCCGGTGCCGATTGCTCCGCTGGATGTTCTCGCGCAGCAGATCGTAGCCGAGGTCGCTACCGGAGAGTGGAACACCGGTGACCTGTACGACCGGTTCCGAAGAGCGGAGCCGTACCGGACATTGCGGCGGTCGCAGTTCGACGCGGTGGTCAAGTTCCTCAGCGAAGGAGTGACCGACACCGGCGGGCGGATTCACACGCTGTTGCACCATGACCATGTCCATCGGCGGCTGCGGGCCAGGCCGAACGCGCGGCTGACCTCGATCAACAACGGCGGAGCGATCCCGGAGACTGATATGATCCGCGTGGTGGTCGAGCCGGAACACACTGTCGTCGGGTCAGTCGACGAGGAGTTTGGTGTCGAGAGCATGGCTGGCGATGTGTTCTTGTTAGGCAATACTTCGTGGCAGATCGAAGCCCTGCGCGGGAGTGATTTACTCGTGCATGATGCACACGGGGCACCGCCAACGATTCCGTTCTGGCGCGGCGAGGGACCGGGGCGGACGATTGAGTTGTCGGAGGAGGTCTCGCGGCTCCGGCGCGAGATCGAAGAGCGCGTTAAGGGCGAGCGGGGCGGCGTCAGCCCCCCGAGTTCTGACGAAGTGGATTCACCACGGAGGCACGGAGGCACGGAGAAAGTGGAGGCGTCAGCCGTCAGTCAATGCGAGTTAAACCCCCTTAGCCTCCCCCCCACAGTGGAGCGGGTGCCGCAGTTCGAATCTCCAGTGGGGGAGAGAGAACAGGAGAAGCAGACAGGAATGTCTGCTCTACTTCAGACTGGTGGGACAGACTTTCCTGTCTGTCTTCCCCTCTCCGTGCCTCCGTGCCTCCGTGGTGAATCCTCCGGTTTGGATGTCGGAAGTCTCGGGGGGCTGACGCCACCCCGCTCGCCAGAGGAGTTTGACGCCATCGCCCAGTGGCTCGTCGACTCCACCAGTTGCAGCGTCTCTGCCGCCACGCAGATCGTGACTTACGTCGCCGCTCAGCAAGCCGCAGTCGGACTCGTCCCGACGCAGGATCGCGTCATCTTCGAACGCTTCTTCGATGAGACCGGCGGCATGCAGTTGGTGGTCCATGCCCCATTCGGCTCGCGGATCAACCGCGCGTGGGGCCTCGCCATGCGGAAGCGGTTCTGCCGGTCGTTCGACTTCGAACTGCAAGCGACCGCCGATGACGACGGGTTCATCCTCTCACTCGGCCCCCAGCACAGCTTCCCCATCGAGAGCCTGTTCCCGATGCTGCGGGCGGACAACGTCCAGAACCTGCTGGAGCAGGCCATCTTGGCGGTCCCAATGTTCCAGCTTCGGTGGCGGTGGAACGCGACACGGGCACTGCTCGTCGCACGCATGAAGAACGGCAAGAAGGTGCCGCCCGCCCTGCAACGCTTTCGCTCCGACGACTTGATGACAGCTGTGTTCCCGAAGCTGACGGGGTGCCAGGAGAACATCACTGGCGATCATGTGCTGCCGGACCATCCGCTGGTCGAGCAGACGATGTACGACTGTTTGAACGAGGCCCTCGACATTGAGGGGCTACTGGAGGTTCTGGCCCGAGTGGAGCGCGGGGAGATCCAGTTCCTGGCACGCGACACGCGCGAGCCGTCGCCGTTCTCGTATGAGTTGCTTAACGCCAACCCGTATGCGTTCCTGGATGGCGGCGAGGTGCAGGAACGCCGCGCCCGCGCGGTGCAGACTCGCCGGACGTTGAACGTCAACGATGTCCGTGACCTCGGGCACCTGAACCCGGAGGCCATCGCGCAGGTTGTGGGCGAGAGCCAACCAGTCGTGCGGAATGCGGACGAGTTGCACGATGTGCTGCTGAGCCGGATTGTGCTGCCTGTCGCTGAGGAATGGGGCGCGTGGTTCGGCGAGCTGCGCGATGCGGGGCGGGCAGCGGTGATCGATCTGCCGAACGGTAAGGCAGCTTGGGTCTCCGCCGAGCGCTGGCCCGCAGCCAGGCTGGTCTACAAGCAAGCAGTCTGTGAACCCCCGCTCGAAGTGCCATCGTCGGTGCGGCAGAACTGGGAGGAGATCGAAGCCCTCGTGGCCACGATTCGCGGGTATGTGGAGTTCTCCGGACCGGTCACGGCAAGTGAGATCGCCGAGGAGATGTCGCTCGGGGAGTCGCAGGTGTTCTCGTCGCTGGAGGCGATCGAGGGCGAGGGGACGGTTTTGCGCGGCCGGTTTCGATCAGAAGGCGAGCGGGGCGGCGTCAGCCCCCCGAGGAGTTCGGAGGCAGTGAGCGGCACGGCGCTAGCCGCCGGTTCTTCGCCTGCCAACACGTCATCGGAACCGGGGGCTAGCGTCCTGCCGCTCACACTCGGGGGGCTGACGCCGCCCCGCTCGCTCGATGAGATCGAGTGGTGCCATCGGCGGTTACTCTCTCGCATCCATCGCCTGACTGTGGCTGGTCTCCGCCGCGAGATCGAGGCGGTCGATGTGCCGACCTTTGTGCGGTTTCTCACTCGGCATCAGCGGCTCTGGCCCGAATCTCGCAGTACCGGATCGAACGCAGTCTACGAGGTCATCTCTCAGTTGCAGGGCCTCGACATCGC
>JAYTWO010000379.1:0-6116 GCA_043743415.1 Planctomycetota bacterium | reverse complement strand
GATGGCCCAGCCGGACCGCGGATGAAGAAGACGATCCGTTCGGACACACTGCACTCAGCCAAGCGGGGGGATTCTTTTCTCCCGCCAGCCTTACGGTGTTTTTTCGCCACACGATTCGCGATGATGGCGACGTACCCGCAGGACACCCAGAGGATCCCCACGATGCGCACGGTTGCCGAGGCACTCGCCCTCATCATCAACAGCGTCGAGCCCCGGCCCGCACAGTTGACGACGTTGCTGGAGTCGCTCGGGCAGACGCTGGCTGAGGATGTGGTCAGCGACCAGGACTCCCCCCCATTCGACAAGTCGCTCGTCGATGGATACGCCATCAGCGCGGGCGATGATGGGACCGGCAAACGATCCTTCTTCGTCGTCGAGGAAATCACCGCCGGCAAGATGCCCCAGCACGAGGTCGGACCCGGCACAGCTGCCCGCATCATGACCGGGGCTCCGATGCCGGACGGGGCGGACGCCGTCGTGCCGATCGAGCGGACCGCCCTCGATCCGGTCACCGAGCGCGTCACGATTCTCTCCGAGGCAACACTGCTCCCCGGCACGAACGTCGGCTGCCAGGGCACCTCCATGCAGGATGGCGAATTGGTGCTCACTGCGGGACGACGCATCCGGCCTCAGGAAATCGCCCTCCTCGCCGAACTCGGTCGCAACTGGGTCTCGGTCCACCCCTGCCCCACCATCGCTCTGCTGTCGACGGGTGACGAACTGGTGCCGATCGATGAGACGCCCGGCCCGGCCCAGATTCGCAACAGCAACCAGATGATGCTGGCGGCCCAGGTCGTGGCTCTCGGGGCGGCACCGGTCAACGAGGGAATCGTCCGTGATCGCCTGGAGGATCTGCGGCAGCGGATCGGGCACGGGCTGCAGGCAGACATTCTCTGTCTCACCGGAGGCGTTTCCGCCGGGAAGCTGGACCTCGTACCTCAAGTTCTCAAAGAACTGGGGGTCAAAGAGGTGTTCCACAAGCTGCAGATGCGTCCGGGGAAGCCACTCTGGTTTGGGTACCTGCCCGCGGAGCGGACGAGTAATAATCTTCCCCGCTGGATCTTCGGCTTGCCCGGAAATCCAGTCAGCAGTATGGTTTGCTTCGAACTGTTCGTCCGGACAGCGGTGCGTCGGATCATGAATCTGTCGCCTGCGGAGCCGGTGCCGCTGCTTGCGGAACTGGAGACCGATTTCCAGTTCTCCGATCCGCGTCCCACCTACCTCCCCGCGCGGCTCACCGCCCACGGAGCGGGTTGGCGAGTCAGTCCGGTCGATTGGAAGGGGTCGTTCGACTTGAAGTCGACGGCCTTGTCGAACGCCCTGCTCGTCATCCCCGCCGGACCGCAACACTGGCTGCGGGGGGCGTTCGTAGAAGTGATCCCGTTCACCGGTCGGGAGTGAGGTCGCTACGTTCGCCAGAACGTGGGCTGCCAGAACCCGCGTTGCACAGAGGTGCAGACTTCCGAAGTCTCTGCAGACTTCGGAAGTCTATTGGCACCGACAACGCCCAGAGCATTCACCCACCTTCTGGCGAAGGTCGCTACGTTCGCCAAGCCCCCACACTCAGCCACAAGGTTTCACGGAAGGAACCTCGGATGCCCACCTCTCTTCAGGAGCCGTCGCGCGTGGCGCAGGATCAGGCCGCTCCAGACCGCAGCGAACAACGCCTGATTGTTCAAGCTCTCATCGACCGGGCGCGCTCCGCACCGGTACGCTCCCGCGCAGCTTGGGTTCTCTGCCCCATCACCGCTCTTCTGCTGTGGGGGAGTTTCACTCCGCTCGATTGGGGTTGGCTGGCGTGGTTCGCGCTGACTCCGCTGTTGTGCCTGGCGCGGTCACCGCGCGCGATGCAGGGGAACCTGCTGGGGGCATGGTTCGGCGGAGCGCTGTGCTGGTTTGCGACGTTGCAGTGGATGCGGCTGGGCGATGCCACGATGTACCCGGCGTGGGGGGCGATGGCTCTCTATAGCTCGCTCTACTTCCCGGTGTTTCTGCTGGCCACCAGGTCTGCGGTGCATCGACTGAAGCTGCCGCTGGTGGTCGCGGCTCCGGTCGTGTGGGTCGGGCTGGAACTCGTGCGATCTCACTTGATGACCGGGTTCGCCTGGTATCTGCTCGGGCACAGTCAGTACCGCTGGTCGGCCATCGTGCAGATCAGCGATCTGGTCGGCGGGTATGGCGTCAGCTTCCTGATTGTGATGGTCAATGCCTGCCTCGCTGGACTGGTGCCGGTGGAGTGGCTCAATCGCAATCGAGTGATTCCCGGTGAGCTGAGTGCTGCGGAGCTGGCGGTCGTGGTCGGGACTTCCCGCAGTCGAACGCTGGCGATCGCCTCGACATTGGGGCTGGTCGCCTTGAGCTGGGGGTATGGTCTGATTCGCAGCCAAACTCAGTTCACCCCCGGCCCGCGCGTGGGGCTGCTGCAAGCCAACTTCCCCTCGAGTGTCCAGCCGGAACAGGGGCTCGATGCGGAGATCTATCGCACGTACCGCTACCTGAACGGGCTCGCCGTGCAGCATCAGGCCGAGCTGATCGTCTGGCCGGAATCGATGATGCCGTACCAGTTGCTGGAGGCTCCTGCGAGCTTCACCGACCAACAACTGGCGGCTCTGCACCCGCTGATTCCGACCGACCGCTGGAAGGACCGCACGGTCCAGAATTCCCTAACCACGATGTCGCAGGAGTCGCGCGCCTCGCTGATCGTGGGGGCCGGAACCTACATCGGCGTGGAGGGGCAGGAGCGCTCCAAGCACTACAACTCCGCTGTCCTCATTCAACCCACCGGCATCCAGGGTCGCTACGACAAGATCCACCGCGTCCCGTTCGGCGAGTACATCCCGCTCCGCGATCAACTGCCGTGGCTGAAGTCGTTCACTCCCTATGCCGAGGGGTTCGGTCTGGATGCGGGTCATCAGGTGGGGGTGTTCCGGCATCAGCACTATCGACTAGTCCCACTGATCTGCTTCGAGGACACGGTCCCGCACCTGGTCCGACATGCCGTCAAGGTCACTCGCTCCACCGGCACCGCCTCACCCGGAGATGTTGACTGTCTCGTGAACCTGACCAACGACGGCTGGTTCCATGGGTCGAGCGAGCACGACCAGCACCTGATCACTGCATCGTTCCGCTGCATCGAGACCCGCGTCCCGATGGTGCGAGCCGTCAACACCGGCATCTCGGCGATCATCGACGGCAACGGCCAGATTCGCGACCCGGACATCCTGATCGACCTCGACAAGGCCAAAGCCAAATCGAAAGACCCGTACGAACGCACGACGCTGATCGACCCCGCCACCGGGAAACTCCCCAAGCTGGCCACCATCGTCCAAGTCGGCCACATCCCGCTCGACCCCCGCGAGAGCCTGTACGTCCGGTTCGGCGACTGGTTCGCGCTGCTGTGCCTGGGGACGACGCTGTTCGCGATACTGTACGGGGCGATTGTGGGCCGCGCCGCGAGGCCGCTCGAATCCGCTCCGGCGATCTAGCGGTCGACACTGTCGAAGTGAACCGAAACGAAAAAACGCCCGGCGTTGAACCGGGCGTTTTGACTGTCCACTGCCGGAGCTTGTACTCGCCATCGGCAGCGGAGCCATGTCAGTGACATGGACACACCTGTCCCCGTAGGGGTGGCCCCGGTTGGTGCCTTTGCACCTACCGGGGTGGCGAAGCCGGAAGAGGCTTGCACGGCGGTGATCGTCTCGCGAGCGAACCTCTTGTGCCGCTGGCAAACCGGTAGGCCCCAAGCGGCCAACCGGTGCTACCCCGCTCAACCGAGGTCACTCCGCGAGATTCAGCAGAAGATTGTTGAGCAGACGAATTCGAACTCAGTGCCGACCTTCCCTGTCACTGGACAAGTCTGCTCGGGGCTCAATGGAAGAATTTTGTCACGGGTATCAAACGCGTCGCGAAATGCCTGCGCTCTGGTAGGTTTATCTGGGCCGGTGACTGCTTCGGGGTAGTAGTCATCGAGAGATCCTCGCTCCAACACGAAGACACCGGTTTTTCTCAGTTCCCAAATCAAGGCCAACTTGGTTGTCCGAACTTCGGCTTGTTCCGCCTTCTGGATGCACGCCCGCCGGATACTCTTCTTTTCCCAGGCAAAAAATGCTTCAACGGTCACGTCGAGTTCTGGAAACTTTGATTAGTCAGCTTCGTATGCGGCTTTGGCTGCACGCACCTCCTCCCAAAGCCTACGAATTTCTGGCTTTGCTTGCGCCTTCTTTACATCCTCATTTTTTGCACTCGCGCCAATTCCTAAAGTGGCGTTCGCTGCATCGACCTTTAGAATGAGATCTGCTCGGAGTGCCTTGGCTGCATCGCTGGGGGCGAGCTTGTCAAAATCATCCAGAAGGCAATCGAGGTCGGTGATGACAAACACAGGGACATCAAATTTCGCGAAGAAGCTTCGATACCTTGCGATACTCCCCTTTCCACCGACGCGAACGAATGCGACAGACCGGGAGCGACAATTCCAATCTTCATTCAACGCCTCTGCAATGTGGGGGAAAACGATGAAGTCGCTGTCGCCTTCAACCAGCACGATGCGTTTCGAAAAGAACGCAGCGCTGTTGTTCTCGAAGCAGACGATTTGGAACTCGTCGCGTGGTGTGACCCCTGTCAGGTCAATGTGGCATGATTTAGTGAATGGTTTGCCGACGCCAGCTTCGGACGCTTTCGAAAGTCGTATAAACGTAGCTGTTGCTTCAGGGCCGAGAAAGAGTGGCGAGTGCGTCGTAACGACAACGTGATTCTTTTTGGAGAACACACCAAGGGCGTCGAAAAGAATCTTCTGCGCGTCAGGATGAAGGAAGAGTTCGGGTTCTTCAAACAAGAGCAAATAGCCACGTTCCGACTTCCCCTCTTGGGATTCTCCCTCATTTGTGGCAGCACGAGCAAGCTCGACGTAGGCGCGTAGAATGGAGAACACAACTGCTCGTCGCAATCCATCACCCTTGAGTTCCAGCGGTCCTCTTACGCCATCATCGGCCAGAATGCGAGCTGTGGCTAGGACGCTCTTAAGTTCGGGTGGTGGAATCTCAATTTCCAAACTGACGCTCGCGAAGCTCTCACGAACGTATCGCTCGATTGTTTGCTCGATGGTTTTGATTTCTGGCAAGCGACCATCTTCAACTTTACCATCAGCACCGAGTACGCGAGTTAGTTTCCTACTCAAATTATCGAACAGATCCTTTTCCTCGGCCAAAAGCGGCTCAATGGCCTTCATCACGATGGCTAAGATTTTTCCGAATGAGCTGGTCTCAGCGGTTTTCGTGTCGTCAGCCAAATCCTTGACAGCAGGAATGTAGATACGTTCTGGTAGCATCGGAATGACGCTCTTGTCGAGCCCCGTCGGCAACGGGATGAATTGGGTTGATTTGTCTGCCGCAGGCAGTGCGTCGCCGAGCTTAACGACGAGATCCTTCACCGCGCCATGGGTCGTTGATGCATTCACATGGCCAGCCAGTTCCGGGAATTTCACAAGAACAGCGTCCCTTAACTGGCTACCCTTTTTCCCAGCGACCAAGGCTGCGACATTGTCCGGTGAATAGCTAGGCTCTCTCGGAACGAGACCGTCGTAACCAAGTTGGCTTTTTGCGTCCGTCCCATACATGCGAACCAGAGTCAGGTATTTGTCTACTACCAATTCCGCGATCCGCTCTCGGTGCTCTTCGGCGAGAAGGTTTAAGTCCTCGGGCGTCACTTCCGCCAGTCTCACAGTGATCGATATTGCCTTATTCGTGTCGAAATAGTCTGTCACCTTCAGTGCAGAGCCTGAAAGGAAGAGTGACAAGCATTGAAGTAAGCTCGACTTGCCCGCGTTATTCTCACCCGTGATACAGACAAAGGGTGACAGTGGAATCGAGACATCCCTGATGCCGCGATAGTTGAGGACGTGTAGGTGGCAGAGTTTCATCGTTTGTAATCCTCTTCGGTAAGTTGCCCGTGGGGGGAGTGGCCCAGAAGTTGCTTTGAATGTTTGGGTGACGCAGGAACAAGAGGGACGTTCGACCTCGTGACCAAGCACTAGCTCTCATCCTTATACACAACTCGGCGAGGCCAGGGCATGGTAGGCGGCCCAGGCCAAGCTGAAGTCGAACACGCGGCGGAGGCCGCGC
>JAYTWO010000378.1:0-5872 GCA_043743415.1 Planctomycetota bacterium | reverse complement strand
AAGAGGTTCACTCGCGATACGATCTTCCCAAGCAGACCTCTTCCGGCTGCGCCGCCCCGGTAGATTCCAAAGCGAATCAACCGGGGCCACCCAGCGGAGAGAGTCTTTCGATCACGTTGGTCGCCGAAAGCACTGGCGGCCTAAAGCGACCGCCAGTGGCACCCGGCACCCGGCACCCGGAGCTTTCGATTCCTTCGTACGCTTCGCCATCCTGGCTCTCCCGATGAAGTGCGTTTGTCAACCACACACAGCATCGCCGAGAGCCAGGATCTCTCCAAGACCAAACACACCACCAGGCGCATCACAATTCGCCTAAAGTGCAGTATCAACAGCAACAGTCCGGAAATCCATGTTCGCCGACTCATCTTGTGATTGCTCATAACTCATCTCCGATCAGTCTCTCGGTTGAAGTAGTAGCCATTCCGATCAACAAACATGCCGTTCCCGTCATCCAGAATCTGGTCGCATCGCCCGTTCTGCGATTGATAACTTTTCTTCAATGTCATCCTGGTTTCGGTCAATGTACCGTCTCCCCAATTGACTTGATTCACCCATACGGTTCCAAGCCCATCTCAGGTTTTCAATCGACCGAGGTGGTCCACTCTGGATGCGTGCCTCGAATTCGATTCGATACCGTTTGATCTCTGCCTTCGACTTATAAATAAGCGAAGGAAAGATATTTCCGTATCCTCCTCTCAGGTGATCAACAGCCATGTTCCATTCCAGGTCGCCTGGATTGACTGGCGGCTCCACCATGAGAGAGCCGATGAGTCGTTCACCTGCATCATATTCGTCGCGGGATTCGAGAACTTCCAGCGCCCCGAGCGTCAGCTTGGTCCCATACACGATCACACCCACCAGTAGGATCGCCGCGAGGCACCACCATCGTCTTTTTTGTTTTCTGTCCATTGGTCAATCCCTATTGTTCATACGCTGGGTGGCCCCGGTTGATTCGCTTTGGAATCTACCCGGGCGGCGCAGCCGGAAGAGGTCTGCACAGGAAGATCGTATCGCGAGTGAACCTCTTGTGCCAAGGCACACCGGTAGGCTCCAAAGCGAGCCAACCTGTGCCACCCACTCCCTCAACCGGGGCCACCCTGCGGCCAGGTCATTGGCACCGCCACAGCTGGCGATCACTACGGTTTTGTGGCCGAGAACATCGCCAGCTTCAAAGTGAAGGACGGCACGACGACAGATCCCCTGGTCGCTGGGAATGGGAACGACAGCCTGCTGCTGACGATCCTCCTGAATGATGTCCGGCTCGACAAAATCTCGCAGCCTGCAGCCCGATCAATCACGTACTCGCTTCACCCGCTGTTGCCTCTGTCGGCGGCACGCGGCTGGCCAGTTCGCGATCGAGATCGAGCAACGCGGAAGGATCCTGCTTGACGAGTTCAAACTTGGCCACGATATCGCGAGCGGTCCGCTCTTCTTCGGTCTGCTCGCTGATGAACCACTGCAGCTCAACCAGTGCCGCAAACGCCTTCTCCTTGAATGCCAGTTCGTACAGCAGATCGATCCTTCGGCTGACTTCCAGTTCCTGCGTCAGCGCTTCCTGAAAGACTTGAGGGATCGAGCCAAAGGTACTCTGCGGAGTCCGGATCTCCTTGAGCTCGACCTTGGCACTGCGATTGATCATGAAGCTATACAACTTCAATGCATGCATGTGCTCTTCGTTACTCTGCATCCGCAGCCAGTGAGCGCAGCCCCGGAAATTCTGATGTTCGCAGAACGCGGACATCGCCAGATAGTTGTACGAGGAGAAGAACTCCATGTTGATCTGATCGTTGAGAGCGTCTTGAACAACTTGACTCAGCATGAATGGGTCCACTTCAGAGTGACTTCGGATTCGGTCAGAACGGCGTGATACCAATTCTATGTGCCGCCTGATCAATCGGGAAGAGGACGCCGCGGGGTGGCCCCGGTTGACCGCTTGGGGTCTACCGGGGCGGCGCAGCCAGTAGAGGTTCTGGCACCGAGTATCTCGTCCCAGCGAACCTCTTGTGCCAAGGCACACCGCTAGGACTCAATCGCGACGCGACCATCCCACCGTGCAAATTCCGCGTCACAGCCCCGCACCACACGGCGGACTTACTGGCCGCCGCTCGCTGTCGAACTGGCAGGCTCGCTCGTGGATTTGAACTGCCATGATGTTCATGGCATCCCCTATCTCTCTTCCGGGGAATGCGTTACGCCAACGCCCTCTCTCCAAACCGAAAGGGGTACAGACTTTGCACAATCGCCCCTCGCCGGTTTCGTGTCCGAGGGGGAGTCAGTCCATGCCAGTCTTTCGTTGGGGGAGCGCCTTCGATGCTTTCCGCGATTTGGAGCGGGAGATGGATCATCTTCTGCACAGCGTGAACATGGCGTTTGAGGGGCTGCGGATTGGGCGGCCATTCCCGGCGGTCAACATCTATGAACTGGAGGGGGAGTACCTCCTGACCGCGGAATTGCCGGGGATGCGGGTGGAAGACCTCGACCTCAGCGTCGCCGGTGGAGTCTTGAAAATCCGGGGGCGGCGGGCCTCCTCACCCGAAATCGCCGAACACCAGTTCCGCCGCAGCGAGCGCGTTCAGGGCCAATGGGAACGCAGCTTCACCCTCCCCGAGCGAGTGCGTGAGGAAGAGTTGCACGCCGAACTCCAGAACGGCGTGCTGCTGTTGCACCTGCCCAAGGCCCCGTCGACCGTACCTCGGCAAATTCCGGTGAGCAACGGCAACGGCAGCACCCAGCTGTCGATCGAGACCACGGGAGAGCCCGCATGACCACTGATTCCAACCCACGCCTCCCCGACTTGTCGTCCCGTCCGCAGGAACTCCCCGCCGTGGCGGCCCCCGCTCCGCCGCAGCACTGGGTCTGCACTCCGCCGATCGACATCTTCGAGACCCCGGAAGGTCTGGTGCTGCGGGCCGACCTGCCGGGCGTGACCGCTGAGACGCTCGACCTCCAGGTCCAGGACAACAAGCTGACCCTGCTGGGCCGCGTCGCCCCGCAAGCCCCCGCCGGAGCGACACTGATCCACCAGGAGTACCATGTGGGCGATTACGTGCGGTCGTTCATTCTGAGCGATGATGTTGACCACGAACGCATCTCGGCCAAGATTTCGAACGGCGTGCTGGATCTGTTGCTACCGAGGATCGCGAAGGCCGAGCCGAGGAAGATTCAGGTGCGGGCCGATTGAGAACGAATCGGACACCCGCCCTGCCCGCTTCCCCTTCTTGACACCTGGGTTTCACGGCTTCAATCGTGATTAGATCGTGTTGATCGCGTAGACGTTCGAACTCGTGATTCCCAATCCCGTGTTCCCGGCGAGGTCGGTGATCAGGACCATAATCAACGAGATCACGTTCGTCGCATCGTTGAGGCTCGCTGTGGGCGTGAAGATCGCGGTCCAGATGACACCGCCATCCGCGGAAGCGATCGCTGTCAACGTGCCGTTCGGCACGCTCAGGTCGTCGTTGGTGAACCCGGTCACGGCCTCGTTGAACGTGAACGTCACCAGTGAGGTCTCGGTCAATCGCAGCGCGGTATCGGCCATGGTGATCGTCACGGTCAGACCAGCGGTCTCCCGCTCAAAGGCTCCCATGTCGACGGTCCCGCCGTCGATGCGGACGAACCCAACGCCGCGCTGGTCGAACGGCACTGGCTCGGCGGTGTTGAGGTCGCCGTCCAGGTCGAGGGTATCCAGCGGGATCAGCGTGTTGTCACCGCTGTTGAGGGCCTTGCTGCCAGCCAGCAGGGCGTGCGTGAACGTCGGGCCACCGTTGCTCTGCAGCGGGCCGAGCAGCAGATCGCGGTATCTCCCTGCAACCATCGGACATCGGAGAGATGCCTTGAAAATCCACCCCGGTCACGGGACACCCCCCAAATAGTCGGATGAACCTGAAACCGGACGCTAGCGCGTTCCGGCTGATCGGTAGATTCTCATCTGCCGCTCGCCTTAGGGCTTCCTGGAATCACCGGCTGAGAGAAGGGAAATCACTAGGACGACAGGGACTACGAGAATTCCGGGAACGAGCAAGAACCCCACGCCCGTTTTGCTGACGCTGCAAAAAATCACCGCGACAAATAAGAACACCAATGCTCCCAAGACGTGCGGCCATTGAACAGACCGAACCGGCCCCGTGGAGTGGTCGGCGTGATATCGACCAGCGAATGACAACATCGCATACATCAAAAATGCAACGGCGATTCCCAACCAGGCCCTGCCATTCAGCAGTTGGGCTCTTTCACACATGCCTGCCACGACTCCACTCGCAAAGATCAGAACGACAAACGCTCCGGTATCGAGAACGTGTGACCGGGGGAATGCGAACGTCGCGAGCAAGTGCAGTACAAACAACGTCCAGACAAGCGGTCCGAAGACATCAAAAAAGGGGGAACCGAATGTCGCAGCCACTATGACCGCAGATAAAGCGATCGGTGCGACGACACGAAGACCGATCCATCTCGTCACGAATGAGCGCGACGACTTCTGGACAGCTTCAGAACCAAGATTGGATTGAGACATGCCACTTGCCCTCGTTCCATAGTACCACTTGGGACTGAGAGAAGGACCACGTTCTGGCGAACGCGGCTACGGGATTACACGCGCCCGATGACGAGGCAGGCATTATGCCCGCCGAAGCCGAAGCTGTTTTTGAGGATGCGGTCGATTTTCATCGGACGGGCCTGGTTCGGAATATAGTCCAGGTCGCAGTCGGGGTCGGGGTTATCGAGGTTAATGGTCGGGGGGGCGACCTGGGTTTGCAGGGCCTGCACGCACAGGGCGATCTCGACGCCGCCGGAGGCTCCCAGGAGGTGGCCGAGCTGGCTTTTGGTACTGGAGACGGCGAGGGACTTGGCGCGGTCGCCGAAGACCATTTTGAGGGCCAGTGTTTCGGCCTTGTCACCCAGCGGGGTACTGGTACCGTGGGCGTTGACGTAGTCGATCTGGGACGGATTTAGCTTGGCGTCGCGCAGGGCTTGCTGCATGGCGTAACGGGCTCCGCTGCCGTCTGGGCAGGGGGCTGTCATGTGCGTGCCGTCGGCGGACATGCCGTAGCCGAGGATCTCGGCCAGGATGTTCGCGCCGCGGGCTTTGGCGTGTTCGTATTCTTCGAGGACGATGATCCCCGCGCCTTCAGACATCACGAACCCATCGCGGTCGCGGTCGAAGGGGCGGCTGGCGGTTTGTGGATTGTCCGAGCGGGTCGAGAGAGCCTGCATCCGGCTGAATCCGGAGAGTCCCATCGGCGTCACTGCGGCCTCACTCCCGCCGGTGACCATGATGTCGGCCATGTCGTTCTGGATCAGCTTGTACGCGTCGCCGATGGCGTTCGTGGCTGAGGCACACGCCGTGCAGACCGCGCTGTTCGGACCGCGCAGGCCCCACAACACGGAGACATTTCCGCTGCCCGCATTGACCAGCAGCTTGGGAATCATGAACGGCGAGACGCGGGCCGGACCCTTCTCGTAAAGGGTCTGGTGTTGGACCTCAATCTCATTCAGGCCGCCAATCCCACTCCCCACGAGAACCCCGTGGCGGTAGGGATCACCCGTACCGAAATCGAATCCGCACTGACGGATCGCCTTGTCAGCTGCCACGACGGCAAACTGGACAAAGCGGTCCATCCGCTTGAGTTCTTTTTCGAGCTTGGGGAGGTGGTCAACTGGATTGAAGTACGTGACCTCGCCGCCGAAGTTCACCTTCCAGTGAGAGCAGTCGAACCGGCGAACCGGTCCAATCCCGCTCTTGCCAGCGCAGACGTTATCCCAAAACTCGGGGATCTCAGATCCCAGAGCGGTGACAACGCCCAATCCAGTGACGACGACGCGACGAGCCATCCGTGGTTACTTCCGTTCCTCGATGTAGTCGACGGCGTTCTTCACC
>JAYTWO010000377.1:0-7705 GCA_043743415.1 Planctomycetota bacterium | reverse complement strand
CAGATGAACACAGATGAACACAGATGAACACAGATGAACACAGATGAACACAGATGAACACAGATGAACACAGATGAACACAGATGAACACAGACTCAGAGAGGAATCAGGGCGATGTCCTCTCGCAGCAGAGCCTCTTCATCTGCGTTCATCTGTGTTCATCTGCGGCCCCCCCCTTGAATCATTTCGCGCCGAATGCAATGGCTGCCTACTTTTCTGATGCACACACGGTGCGATATGGCGGCGCACCAGCGCGGGAATCACCCCGACAAGCGGGATGGCGGGGTGACGATTATTGGCCGTGGGCCGAAGAACCTGGCCACGTCTTGCTGGCCGTGTTTTCGACGCAACTCATTGATGGCGTAAGTCTTACATATTCTGCGACTCGATGGACCTACCCGGCCTCGTGGGCTTCGAACGTCGTCTGCCGCTGGTGTTCGGCGAGTTTCAACTTCTGGCGAGCCTCGTCGTAGAGCACCTGCTGCGAGCGTAGCGGCTCTGGACCGGGCTTGGCTCGCTTATACTGGCCGTTGGAATTCAGCTTCCGCAATTTGGCAGTGTCGACGAAGTACGTCTCAAGAATATGAATCAGTCGGTCGCGGCACTTGGGGTCTTCGACCGGGACGAGAAGCTCCACCCGGCGGTCGAGGTTGCGGGGCATCCAGTCGGCACTGGAGAGGAACACCCGCTCGTCTCCCCCGTGTAGGAAAAACATGACTCGAGCATGCTCCAGGAAGCGGTCGACGATGCTGACCACCTCAATCTTCTCGCTCATCCCCTTGACCCCCGGTCGCAGGCAGCAGATGCCTCGGATGTTGAGCTTGATCTCGACCCCGGCTTGGGACGCCTCGTACAGGGCGTCGATCAATTCCGAATCGACCAGCGAGTTGACCTTGGCCACGATGCGGGCTTTGCGTCCCTCAATGGCGAGGGCCGTCTCGGCGCGGATCATCTCCAGCAGCTTCTCCCGCATGCCCAGCGGGGCGGAGGCGATCTCGCGGTACCCGTGGGGTTGGGAGTAGCCGGTGATCGAGTTAAAGAACGTGATCGCGTCGGCCCCCAAGTCGACGTTGCTGGTCAGCAAGCTGGCGTCGCTGTAGATCTTGGAGGTGATCTCGTTGTAGTTGCCGGTGCCGAAGTGGACGTAGCGCTGAATCCCGTGCGGTTCGCGGCGGACAATGATGCAGATTTTGGAATGAGTCTTGTACCCCTTGACCCCGTAGATCACCTGCGCCCCGGCCTGTTCCAGTTGCTGAGCCCACTCGATGTTACGAGCCTCGTCAAAGCGGGCTTTGAGTTCCACCACCACCGTCACGTGCTTGCCTCGGCCAGCCGCTTTCAGCAGAGCGGCGACGATCGGGCTGTTGCGGCTGGTGCGGTACAGGGTCTGCTTGATCGCCAGGACATCGGGATCATCAGCAGCCTCTTGAATCATCTGGACGACGGGGTCGAAGCTCTCATAGGGGTGGTACAGCAGCACGTCCTGCGTGGCGATGACATCGAAGATCTTCGTTCCCGGTGGGAACTCCGGCGAGGCCAGTGGCGGCCAGCTTTCGTACTTCAGATTGTCAAACCCTGGTCGCTCACTCAGCCGGAAAAAGGCCGACAGATCAAGCGGCGAAGGCAGCGGATAGACCCCCTCATTTTCCACATGGAGCGCCTCGCGCAGGAAGGCCAGCATCTCGGGACTGGCCTGCTCGACAATCTCCAGCCGCACACAGTGGCTCGACCGGCGCTCTTCGAGAACCTGCTTCATCTCGGCCAGGAAGTCGGCGGCGTTGTCCTCTTCGACCGAGACATCCGCGCTGCGGGTGATGCGAAACGGAATACACTCCAGCACCGGATGGCCCAGGAAAAACTGCTCGATATATTGCGAGACCGCATCTTCCAGGAGCACGTAACCATACCCCGATTCCGTGGGCAGGGTGATAAACCGCGTCAGCGTCCACCCCAGCGGGATGATTGCAAATCGAGGAGTCTTCTCCGGGTCGTCTCGACGATGCTGCAACCGGACGCAGACGTTCAGCATCTGGTTGACCAGCAGCGGGAACTCTTCGCCGGCCGTGACCGCCATCGGGGTCAGGACCGAAAACAGTTCGTCCTCGAACACCTGCTTCAGCACTCGCTTCTGACCGGCGTTGAGTTCGTTCGGTCGAAGTCTGCGAATCCCAGCGGCAGAGAGACCGGGTTCCAGTTCTTCGCGATGGAGCCGGTATTGGTCGTCGGTCATCTGCCGCACGCGACGGCGTATTGCAGCCAATTGTTGCAGCGGTTGCATGCCGGACGGATCGGCCACCGTCACGCCTTCACTGGCCAGGGTTTGCAGGCTACCGACGCGGACGCGAAAGAACTCGTCCAGGTTCGAGGCGGTGATCGCCAGGAACTTGAGCCGCTCGAGCAACGGGATGTGCGAGTCCGCCGCCTCCTCGAGTACGCGCTGATTGAACTCCAGCCAACTGAGTTCGCGGTTGAAATACTTGGCAGTGATCCGAGCCATGGGAGCTTGCTGAGGGAAATTCGAAATCCGAAGCACGAAGATCGAACGGAGAGGCCAGTTCTCCCTGCGGATTGGGGGCGGAGAGACTCGGCGGGGAGATGCGAACCGTGCATCTTCCCCGGGCCACCGACACCTGACCAGTCACTTGATGAGATTTCGCGGAATCTTCACAGCCACGAATCCCCCGCTCGCGGCCCTGTGGGATAGGCTTCCAGCCTGTCAGCTTCAGACAAAAGACAGGCTGGAAGCCTATCCCACGGTCAATTATCCCTAGCCGCTCGCCTTACTTCCCGTCTCGGAACGGGAAGCTGTCGATCGGCAGGAGTGTTCCCGCTGAGGCTTGATTGCGGTTGTTCATCACGAATCCGTAGAGGGCGACCTTGCCGCTGGTCAGTTCGGCGACGTAGACGCCGCTTGTGGCCGCGGTCCCGCCCGCAGCGCCCTGAGTTCTCAAGAACCCGGAAGTCATCAGGTACTGGGCATTCTCGACCACGCCAAAGTCCTCCGCCACACTGCGAGTCCAGACTTGGCTGAACGTTCCGGTCTGCGTGTTGTGGGCCGCCCCCACGATCCGTCCGGTGACCGAATCGAGGACGAACACCGCATCGCTCTGATTGAGGAGTGTCGGTGCGGTGCAAAGCGAAAACTTGTCCAGGCTGGTCGCATTGGCCTTCAATGGCTCATGCGGCCAGTAGAAGGAAATTCCCAGTCCCATGACCAGCCCACAGGCCAGCAACGCGAAACGGTTATTCAATACGGGGGACGACATGTCTCACTCCTTCGCTGGGGACTCGATCCGGGACACGCACAAGGCGTCTGGCGGGAATGCTACTCGGACGAGACAATCCCGAGAAGCGGTCTTCAGGGGGGATTGTTTTTTTGATGTCACACAGGCCATTCGACTCACAGCACTTTGGGATCGTCGAAGAACGACAGGCGGGAAGCCTCTCCCACTCACGCGGCTTTCTGATCGTCACGATCCCCGCGCAGGTTCGCCCTCTGTTCCAGGATCGAACTCGCGTCCAACCGGGTTCCAAAGTACAACTCCTGAGCCTGCGGATGATTCAAAACCGTCTCCACGTCACCTTCCACGACCACCTCTCCGTCACAGATCACATATGTCCGATCGACGAGCGCCAGCGTGTCTTGCTCGCGGTGGTCGGTCAGCAAGATCGAAATCCCGCTGTCCTTGAGCTGGAGGATGATGTCCTGGATGTCGTGGATTGTCTTGGGGTCGATCCCCGCAAACGGTTCATCGAGCAGCACAATCGCCGGATTCGTGGCCAGGCAGCGGGCAATCTCCAGCCGCCGCTTCTGCCCACCCGACATCGTCGAGGAGACCTGGTGCCGCTGCTCTTCCAGTCCGAACTGTTCGATCAGCTTGTTGATCCGCTGAAAGCGTTCCTCATAACTCAGAGGCAGGAACTCCAGGATCGCCTGCAAATTCTGCTCGACGGTCAGCTTGATGAAGATGCTGTGGTACTGCGGCAGGTAGCCCATCCCGGCCCGTGCCCGGCGATACATGGCCCAGTGCGTGACATCGCGGCCTTCGAGGATCACATGGCCTTCCGTGGGAGAGGTGAGTCCGACCGACATGCTGAACGTCGTCGACTTCCCGGCCCCGTTCGGCCCCAGCAGAGCCACGATCTCGCCTTTCTCCACATGAAAGGAGACATCCTTGACCGCCCGCTTGCCACCGGGATAGACCTTGACCAGATGCTTGCATTCCAACAGTGCCATCCGTGGCCTCCCGAGGTCGTGTTCGTGACGTTTGCTGCCGGGTGGCCCCAGCGCGGACGGGCATCATGCCACTCGGAGGGGAATCGAACAAGAGGAATGCGGACGGGGAGGAGGGGGGGGGAGAGAATGGAATGGGCTCCCCCACTCCCCACTCCCCACTCCCCACTCCCCACTCCCCAAAGCCTTGACGCCCGTCCCCGCTTGTACCACGATGACAGACGACAGTGGCATACACATCGGGGAACGCGGGCATGGCGATTCGGGCGAGCTGTTTGGCCTGCGGAGCGAAACTCAAGGCGGAGGACCGTCACGCCGGGCGGACTGTGCCGTGTCCGGGGTGCCAGCAGCTGATCACGCTGCCGAGTGTCACGCCCGCGGACGAATTCGTCGACCCGTTCGCGGACGAGGCCGAAGCACTTGCCGCTCCGCCAAAGCCCGCCACAATCACCCCGAAAGAGGTTGTGAAGCGTCCGCCGTCCCTGCGTCCGTTGACCGCACCTCCGGAGAAACCGCCTTCCCAGCGGCCCACCGCTGCGAAGCCCCAGAAGAAACCACCGGCCCCACCGCCCGTTGACGAACCCGACTTCGACGAGGAGATCGAGGCCCGCGAACCCGCCCCCGAGGTTGCCGACTCAGCGTTCCCGGATCTCTCCGAGGATGACCTCGCGGGCGAGGCCCTCACTCCTCAAAAGAAGAAGAAGAAAAAGCCACAGTGGATCGACGACGACGAACCGGCCCCGATCACCCAGCCCCAGAAACGCAACCGCCGCGCACTGGCTGAACTCCCCTCATCCGGGTGGCGGCAACATTTGCACTGGGTCTTGATCCTCGGTTTGATGCCGCTCGTGTTGTCGACCGCGTTCGGAGACAGCGGCGGCATGTTCGAGAAAATCGAACAGTCGCTGGAGAACCACCCCGAGGTCAACGCCGACGCCGTCATGGAAGCGACCTCGGCCCACGACCTCGCCATGCTGTTCCCGGAACACCGCCTGGATGGGGCGCTGCTGCCCGCTGACACGTACCTGCACTGGGGCTTCGCGCTGCTCAGCTGTGCGGCGTTTCTGGGCCTGTTCCTCGTGATGTGGCCGGGAACGGAGTCGCGCGCTCCGGCGCTCATGATCACCGGACTGGCCACCGGAACCGTGGGGATCTTCTTGCTCCTCGGGTTTCAGTGGGTGGCGTTCTCGACGCAGGAGGTCGGACTCTGGCGAGCCCGGGGGATCGTGGCCCTGCTGTTCTACGTCGTGCAGTTCATCGGGTTCTCGTACCGCTGCGCCCTGGATGGGGAGAGCGGATTTCTGTCGAGCTTCTTCGGCTTCACGTGCGGAGTCGGGCTGTGCGAGGAGCTGTGCAAGGCCCTGCCGGTGGCGTTCTATCTGAGCGGGCCGGAGAAGCGGTCGCTGCGCGCGGTGTGCCTCGTGGGGCTGGCCAGCGGTGTCGGGTTCGGCATCTCCGAGGGGATCACCTACTCCGCCGAATACTACAACGGCATCCAGGACATCTGGATCTATATCATCCGGTTCCTCTCCTGCGTCAGCCTGCACGCCCTCTGGTCCGGCAGCGTGGCGCTGCTCATGTACCGCAACCAGGACTACCTCGAATGGTCGTGGGAAGGGGCCTTTGGCTTTGTGGTGTACTATCTGTCGGTGGCGATGATCCTGCACGGAGTGTATGACACACTCCTGAAGCAGGACCACGAACTGCTGGCCGTGCTGTCCGCCCTCTTCAGCTTCGGCTGGTTCCAGTGGACACTGTCGCGGGCCGCGCAGGAGACCGGAGAGTTTTGACTGGTTTGACACTCGATACGTGAGGGCTTCCAACCCCAACGGGGTTGCGTCACGTAGCCCAGGGTTGTCTGCGCAGCAGGCTACCCTGGGTCGTCGAAGCTCACCGATGAATCAACCCCAACGGGGTTGCGTCTTCACGCGAGTCAAAACACATCACCTCCGAACGCGACGGGAGTCGCAACCCCGTTGGGGTTTGATGCTGACATCCCACATCTCTGTTTCTCATTGCTTCCCCCCATCAGTCAACACCAAGTCCTCCCATGCCCCTCCCTCACGCCGACATCGCCGCCCGTCTCGACTTCGTCCTCGGGCTGTACCCCGCTGCGGCCAAGTTCGTGCTGGGGTACTACGAATCCGCTTCGCTGACCGTCGAGTGGAAGGCCGATCAGACGCCGGTCACGCGGGCTGATCGCGGGGCCGAGGAGTTGCTCCGGAAGCACCTCTCGGCGAGGTTCCCGCAGGATGCGATCCTCGGTGAGGAGTCGGGCGAGATCCCGGGCACGTCGGGGTTCCGCTGGGTGCTCGATCCAGTCGATGGGACCAAGTCGTTCGTCTCGGGCGTGCCGCTGTTCGGGATGCTGATCGGGTTGCAGTATCACGGTGAGTGCGTGGCCGGGGTCTGCGGATTCCCGGCCTTGAACGAGGTCGTGTACGCTCGCCAAGGTCAGGGCACCTGGCGCAAGTGCGGCGATGCAGCCCCCGTGCGCTGCCATGTCCGCCAGACCAGCGAGTTGTCTCAGGCGGTGTTCTGCTTCACCTCCTCTGGCGGCTGGGACAGTGCTGGTCAGTGGGAGACGTTCGCCCGGCTGACCCGTGCGACGCGGCTCTCGCGCGGCTGGGGCGACTGCTACGGGCATGTCCTCGTGGCCACGGGTCGGGCCGATGTGATGGTCGACCCCGCGCTGGCTGTCTGGGACGCTGCGGCACTGATTCCCATCGTGACCGAAGCCGGTGGCCACTTCGTCGACTGGACTGGGCAGCAGACCGTGGATGGCGGGAACGGGATATCCGTCATCCCCGAGCTGCGGTCTGAGGTGCTGCGGATCATTCAAGACCCCACCGCCCAGTTCGAAGCCAAGCGCGGCCTCGATTGAGTCCAGTGGTGAGCGGCCCGGCATTAGATGTCCATTTCACAACTCCTTGCGCACTTCAGTCTGAATTTTCTTGCGGTACGGACGGGCGGGGAGGAGGGCGCGGGTGAATTGTTGGGGGCGGGGGCTGAACCAGGCGCGGCCATGGCGGCGTTGGCGGTCGGTTTGGGAGAAGGGGGTGGCGCGGGCGAGGGGTTCGCCGGTGTAGGTCCAGCGGTAGGGGTGGGCGCAGCGGGTGTTGTAGTCGGTGTTGTAGGCGGTGATGCGGGTGATAAAGTCGGCCATAGAAGTGAAGTTGCCTTGTTTTAAGAAGCGGCGGCTGAGGACGCTGAACCAGAGTTCGACCTGGTTGAGCCATGAGCCGTGGATGGGCGTGAAGTACACGATGTGTTTGTGTGTGGCGTCGGTCAGGTACGCCACGCGGTCGACCATGGTCGGCAGCACCTCGGGGCAGAACGGCAGGCCGTTGAGGCGGGCGAACACTTCGCACACTTCGAGGCTGCAATGGGTGTTCAGGTTGTCGAAGATCCAGTGATACTTCTGCCAGTCGCCCAGAGCGGCTGCGGTGTGATCGACATGTGCGGCGAAGT
>JAYTWO010000376.1:0-3018 GCA_043743415.1 Planctomycetota bacterium | reverse complement strand
AAACCCACCCCCACCCCCCCGGCCCCCTCACGCGCCGGGGTTGGGGGAAAACTACAAACGATCAACAACCCCACCAGAAAAACAACAGGCCGTCACGTCCAACGCTCGCTGTCGATCCGCCTGTCGACGTTCTTCCCAGTGACGCAACAACAACCTAACGCGGCCTTGGGGGCCGCAACCAAAGAAGGAAGCCATCGGCAGTCCGCCAGTTGTGTTCAGCCAGAAGTGCCAACGTCTCATCTCGAAAGCTCTGCCCCCCAAGCCAGGGCTTCCAAGGTGGTTGCTATTCCTTGGTAATCTCCTTGCGGTGGGGGCGATTGAAATGGTGCTGGCTCTACGTGGCCACGAGCGATCTCGCTCCCAGTATTCGCTCGATGACAGCCGCGCCGGTCCAGGAGGGGAAACTCTTTGAAGATGAAGAGATTGTGATCAGACTCGTACCCAGACCCCGTGCGACACCGGCCAGTCCCTCGGCAGGTGACACGAGAGCAACAAAGTAACTCCCATTGACCGCTGATTTCCCTCGCGGGTAGCCTTGTGGGAATGTCCACGTCCCTCCCACGTCTGCTCACTCGCAAACCGCACGGCGACTGGTTGCAGTCGACCATTGTGTGGGGCATCGTGCCGGGGTGGCTGTTGTCGCTGGTAATGCATGCGGTGATGTTCGTCACACTGGTCACGCTCACCCAGTTGCCCAGTTGTCGCGGGGATTACAGCGGCGAGGGAGGAACCGGGTTTCGCGAGATTGGGCTGCGGGCTCGCGAGGACGGGGACGGGCAAGAGGGCGGGCCGGGGACTGCTCCCGGGGCCTTGGGCAATGGAGCGGAGGCATCGCCCGGACCAGTGGAAGCCGTGGCTGTGCCTCAGCTGTCGGTGCCGGGACAGGTCGCACCTCCGACGACCTCGGACGGGCCGCCGGTGCCGCTGAGCTTGCCGGATGTGGGGGCCTCACCAGCGGTGATTGGATTCGGGGGACCGCCGCCGCTCAGTGGGTTGCCAGGAGCCACTTCAACCACGGGCTCTGCGCATGGTTCGGCAGCTTCCGGAGTGCGGGGCGGTGGCACGCCTGGTTCGCGCGGTGGAGGCGGCATCAACGGGGGCCGCGGCACTGGCTCGGGCCAGACCTCACTGTTCGGGGTCAACGACGCGGGCAAGAAGTTTGTCTACGTGATCGACCGCTCCTTCAGCATGGAGGAGCACAACGCTTTCCGTGCCGCCAAGGCCGAACTGCTCACCAGCTTGAGCCGTCTCACCGAAGTCCAGCAGTTCCAAGTGATCTTCTACAATAACGAGCCGCTCACCCTGGCCACGCGGGAGGGCCGGTCGCTGATGTTTCTCGGCAACGAAGCCCAACGATTGCAGGTCAGTGAACAGATCGGCTCAATCAGCCCCGACGGCGGAACCCGTCACATGCCCGCGATTCTGGAGGCCCTCAAATACAACTCTGACGTGATCTTTCTGCTCACCGACGGAGCTGAGCCCGCACTCAGCCGGGCCGACCTCGACTCACTCAAAACCCGCAACCGCCAAGGCACCCGCATCCACTGCATCGAGTTCGGCACTGGTCCACAATCCCTGGCTGCTGATGGCCAACCCGTGCCGAACTTCTTGATGAAGCTCGCCGCCCAGAACAGCGGGCAGTACACGTATCGGAATGTGAAAACACTGACTCCGTGAGCCTCACACCTGCAGCACACCCGTGCGAAAGCCACCGTGTACGCCGGTCGGCAGCCACTCCAGAGCCGCGGCCAGCCACTGGCGGGTCTCGTGCGGGGCGATGATGGCGTCGACCCAGCCTCGGGCGGCTCCGTAGCGGATGTCGGTCTGCGCGACGTAGCGCGACCGGACCGACTCCCGCAATTCGGCGACCTCAGTGGGAGAGAGTGGTTGGCCTGCGCGCTCGGCTTCGCGGACTCGCAACGACAGCAGGGTCTCAGCCGCCTGATCGGCTCCCATCACGGCATAACGCGCCGAGGGCCAGGCCAGGATCAGCGCGGGGTCGTATGCCTTCCCACACAGGGCGTAGTGCCCCGCTCCGAACGAACCTCCCAAGATGACGGTCAGCTTCGGCACCACCGAATTGCTGACGACGTTGACCAGCTTGGCCCCAGCCCGAATAATCCCCGACTGCTCGGCCCGTGTGCCGACCATGAAACCTTGCACATCTTGAAAGAAGATCAACGGCACGCCGGTCTGGTTGCAGTCCATCACAAACCGGGCGGCCTTGTCGGCGGCATCGGGGTAGAGCACGCCGCCAATCTGGACTTCCCCCACGCCCGTCCGCGTGCGCTGCTTTTGATTCGCCACGATGCCGACCGGACGACCTCCGATCCGGGCGAAGGCCGTGACCAGCGACTGGCCGTACTCTGCCTTGTATTCCTGCTGCGAGTCCGCATCGACGATGCAGGCGAGTACGTCGCGCACATCGTACTCCAGGTGGCCATCGGCCGAGACGAGGTCGTACAAGCGTTGTGAGTCGACGGCGGGTTGGCCAGCGTGCTCAGAATTCGATTGACTGGACACTTGGGGAGGCAGCAGTGCAATGAGTGAACGCAACCTCGTCAAACACGCCGTGTCGTCCGGTTCGCGAAAATCGACCGTTCCGCTGACCGCCGAGTGCATCGCCACCCCGCCCAGTTCTTCAGGATCCGACACCTGGCCAATCGCCGCTTTCACCAGCGCGGGCCCGGCCAGACACAACTGGCTCCCCTCGGTCATCAGCAACTGGTCGCACAACACAGGGAGGTACGCTCCGCCCGCGATGCAGTTCCCCATCACGGCGGCGTACTGCGGAATCCCGGCTGCCGAGAGGACCGCGTTGTTGCGGAAAATGCGACCGAAGTCGTCCTCATCGGGAAAGATCTCGTCCTGCAGCGGCAGAAACACGCCGGCTGAGTCGACGAGATACACGAGTGGCAATCGGAACTGCGCGGCGACCTTCTGCGCTCGCAGCAGCTTCTTAATCGACTGCGGGAACATCGCCCCCGCCTTGACGGTCGCGTCGTGAGCGGCGATGAG
>JAYTWO010000375.1:0-1874 GCA_043743415.1 Planctomycetota bacterium | reverse complement strand
TTTCGCTGGGTTCCCGGCATGTGTGCGTTGGAAACGTGCCCCACACGGAGAGGACTACACTCCCTATGACCAGTCGGCTTCACCGATGATGACAGGCTGAGTTGTCACCCGGTTCTCGCATCGAGGCATCACTTCCGTCGGAAATGCGGTCGACCCTCCAGATATGCCTCGATCCGATCCGTCCGCGACAGCGCCACCGGGATGAAGTCGATGGCTTGTTGCAACCGCTCATTGGGCTCGGCACAGCTGAATCGCAGGAACCCCTGGCCCGCGGTGCCGAAGCATTCCCCACCCAGGCAGGCGACGCCGAATTGGTCGTCGGCTCCTTCGAGCAGGTACATGGCCAATCCGTGACTGGTGATCCCCAAACGTTGGCAGATCGGGCTGACGTTGGGGAAGACGTAGAACGTCGCCGCTGGGGGGAGGGTCGTGAACCCTTCGATGCGACTGAGCCCCTCGTTGAGCAGTAGAACTTTCTCCCGGAACAGACCCATCTGGCGGTCGCGCTCGGCGCGATCGCGCTGCAAGGCGTTGAGTCCCGCGAGTTGCACGATCGGCGGGGTGCAACTGACGGTCGTGTTGATCATCTTGCCGATGGCTTCGGTCACGCTGGCCGAAGCCACCGTGAACCCCAGCCGCCAGCCGCTCATGCTGTAGGACTTGCTGAAGGTGTAGGCCGCGACTGCTTGCTCCAGCATACCGGGCTGGGCCAGCAGGGAATGGTGCCGCCCCTCCCAGACCATATGGCAGTACGGCTCGTCACTGAAGACGGCGATGTTCTTGCCGCGAACGAGGTCGGCGATGTCGCGCAGATCCTGTTCAGTCGTGACACCGCCGGTTGGGTTGTGCGGCGAGTTGAGGAAGATGGCCTTCGGCTGGGACGCGGTGTTGAGGAAGTGCTCGATGGCCGAAAACTCGGGCCGGAACTGGTTCGATTGCTTGAGGTCGCTCGTCACCATCCGCGCCCCTCGGCGAAGGATATTGGGGGCATAGGTCGGGAACTGCGGACTGAAGACCAGCACGCTGTCGTTCGGTTCGAGGAACGCCTCACAGAAGTACTGTTCGAAGATTTTGGCACCGGGGCCGACGGCGATGTTCTCCGGCCCGGCGGGGATGCCGAACTCCTCCTTGACGAAGGCTGCGGCTGCGGCCCGGAATTCGGGGAGGCCGGGAGAGGGGCAGTAGTGAGTCTGGTTAGTCTCGATCGCCTGAATCCCGCTGGCCTTGGCACAGGCGGGCGTCTCGAACGGGCTATCACCGATTTCGAGTTCGACGACATCCTTGCCCTGAGCCTTGAGGGCCTTGGCGATGGCCAGGACACTAAACGCGGACTCGACCGTCAGGGAGCGGGCGAACGAACTGAGTTGTGCAGCCATGACAGGGTCCGAGGGAGGCGATGAATGTCGGAGGGGAGATTACCACGCCGCGTCGTGATTTTCGACGCGGAGGGTCGAGCCACATTCCAGGCGTGTGTGCGTCAGAAAAGTAGGCAGAGATTCACCACGGAGACACGGAGGCACGGAGCAGAGCAACTCTGGGATGACTGGCACCACTTTGCCACAGGACGAGGAAGATTTGACAGGATCAACAGGATGCCACATGCTGCATCAGCGACGGAAACTATCCTGTGGATCCTGTTCATCCTGTCCCATCGAGTGATCAGCACAGCTCACCTGCGTTCTCGCACATGTGGAGTTCTCCGTGCCTCCGTGTCTCCGTACTACTAAACTACTAATCCGCGATTTATGTTCACGCTGCGCAAATTTCATGCAGCTGGGCACAGCTGTGTTTGCGAGGGCTGGGAGGGCCAAACAGACAGCTTCTTCGTCCCGGAAGGGACGTTTGAAAATAGCCCACCGCTTCAGCGGTGGGTT
>JAYTWO010000374.1:0-4324 GCA_043743415.1 Planctomycetota bacterium | reverse complement strand
TCGGTGGGACCGAGGGATCGCGATCTTCTCAGTCCCGCCAGGGACGACAGAGGCTGTGAGGGCGGGCGGCGTGGCGGGAGATTCTGTCGTCCCGGCGGGGCTGGTCCACTGGGTTCGCGGCGACCACCCACCGTTGAAACGGTGGGCTATTTTCAACCGTCCCTGCGGGACGAAGAACGGACTGGCCACGGACGGCCCGTGAGCAATCACAAAGTGCGTCTCGCACTCATCAAAACCATATGCCAGACGCACTCTGAACCGCAGCACCGCGCTCCAGCAGGGGAGCCGCAATCAGTCACACGCAGCCCTCGCGAGCCTGTGGGAAGTCCGAGTACGTCCCCGCTAAGCCACACCGGCCTCCGTCCGAAGAGCAAGCCAATTCTCGCGAAAGCCTCGACACCTCGATGGGGTGGCACATCCACGGTGCCAGCGGAGACGAGATCGGCCGGGCCCCTCCGGAGTCGGGCAGGTGCCCCCTCCCCCTGCCCACTCTTCCTGATTTTGTGAATCTCCATCGGTCACTCATCAGCGTTCACCGGTGCAACCACCTCGCGTGATCCCCAGATTCCATCGGTCCCCACCCGGACCGCACTCCCCACTACGGCATCCGTACTCTACGATGCTCCCGGACAACTGCGGGCGGAGCGTCGCGATTCCGCAGTGACCCACTGGAGTGCTGACGTGATTGCGGACTTTGAATTCGATGTGGTGGTGATCGGCTCCGGACCCGGCGGCGAAGGGGCCGCCATGCAGGCCGTCAAACACGGCCTCCGCGTGGCGATCGTTGAACGCATGCCGCAGATCGGCGGCAGTTGTACCCACACGGCCACAATCCCCAGCAAGGCCCTGCGGTTCGCGATCTTCCAGGCCATGGAGTTTCGATCGAACCCGCTGTTTCGCTCGCTGGGAACTGCCGCGGATGTCACTCTGCCGCTGCTGCGTCGCTCGGCCCAGAAGGTCATCGATCAGCAGGTCATGATGCGGCAGAGCTTCTACGACCGCAATGATGTCTCCGTGTTCAGCGGGGCGGCTCGCTTCTTGGATGCCAATTCACTGGAGGTGTTGCAGTCGGACGGCGGTCGCACGGTGCTGGCCGCCAAGAACTTTGTGATCGGCACGGGAGCCCGCCCTTATCGTCCATCCAACGTCGACTTCACTCACTCCCGCATCTTCGACAGCGATACGATCCTCACGCTCAATAGCGACATCAAGTCGTTGACCGTCTACGGAGCGGGGGTCATCGGGTGCGAGTATGCCTCAATGTTCCGCAACATGGACGTCAAGGTGAACCTCGTCAACACTCGCGATAAGCTGCTCGATTACTTGGACGAGGAGATCATCGACGCTCTGAGCTACAACCTCCGCGAGCGCGGGGTGCTGCTGCGGAATCGCGAGGAGTACGAGCGGATCGAATGCTGCCCGGACGGGGTGATTCTGCACCTGAAGTCAGGCAAGAAGCTCAAGACCGATGCCCTGCTGTGGGCCGCCGGACGCACCGGAAACACCGAAGGCATGGCCTTGGAATCGATCGGCATCCAGCCCGATCAGCGCAGCAACATCGCGGTCAATGCCCAATTCCAGACCACGGTCACCAACATCTATGCGGTCGGCGATGTGATCGGCTTCCCGGCACTGGCCAGCGCCGCGTACATGCAGGGCCGGGCCGCAGCCAGTCACATCCTGGGCCAGAGCGATCTGTGCGAGATCCGCGACATCCCGACCGGCATCTACACCAGCCCGGAGATTAGCTCCCTGGGCAAAACCGAGAAGCAACTCACCGAAGCCAAGACCCCTTACGAAGTCGGACACGCCCACTTCAAGAGCCTGGCCCGTGCTCAAATCACCGGCCAGACCGCGGGGATGCTCAAGCTGCTGTTCCATCGCGAGACGCTGGAGCTGCTCGGCATTCACTGCTTCGGAGCCAACGCCAGCGAGATCATCCACATCGGCCAGGCGATCCTGATGCAGCCCCCGCCGCACAACACCTTGAAGTATTTCGTGACCACGACCTTCAACTACCCGACCATGGCCGAGGCGTACCGCGTCGCGGCGCTGAATGGGCTGAACCGGTTGTTTTAGGGACTCACCGCCATGCCCCCCGCCTCCGAATCGTCATCGCTGGCTGGCTCGACTGACATCGGGGACCAGCTGCAGAGCATCGTCTTCTTCGACGGTGTCTGTGGCCTGTGCAACGTCTCGGTCGATTTCATCCTGGCTCGCGACACTCGCTATCGGTTTCGCTTCGCCCCTCTGCAAGGCGAAACCGCTCGCCAGGAATTGCCCTCCGCTGATCGTGAACAACTCGACACGCTGGTCCTGCAAACACCGACCGGAACCTGCCGGCGATCGGCAGCTGTGGTGCGGATACTGTGGGGATTGCCGGGGCTCTGGCCGATTCTGGGCTCGCTGTTGTGGGTGGTCCCGAGGCCGCTGCGCGATCTGGGATACCGGATCATCTCGGCGAATCGGTTGCCGTGGTTTGGGAAGAAGGAGACTTGCCGCCTACCGACTCCCGAAGAGCGCGAACGCTTTCTGCCGTAGAGGGGGACGCCCCACAGTTGCGGGCTTCACTCGGCGTTCCGCTTCGCCAGCTTCACCTTCACGAATCGCGGCCAGTACAGGCTCGAGTCCGAGAACAGATCGCCGAACTGGAACGAGTTCACCGCATAGGTGATGAGCAGTTCGTCCCCGGTCGACAGCGCGGGATGCGCCTTCCCGGCGTAGGCAAAGTAACCCTTCTTCGCAGCCGGTTCAGGACAGGTCCACACCTCGACCGGCTTCGACCATGGTCCCCACGGCTGGTCGGCAAATCGGGCGTTGATCTTCGGGGAAAGTAGATCGCCGTGGCTGATGGAGAGGAACTGATCGAACGCGGGCAGAGGACTGACCGAGTATTCAGAGGCCATCCCGGAAGCAAGTGGGGCTGCCTCGCGAAAGTCCTTCGACCAGCCCGAGGTCGTGCGGAATTCCCAGCGGCTGTGGTCGCTGAGCGAGGCGACCGGCACGCGGGCGAGGAGCATCTGACGTGGCGAGAGGTGGGCCTTGGGCGTTTCCTGGACTCCATAGACATAGACCAAATCGCCGTGCAACATGACCGCCGAACCGAACAGCACGCGGCGTTCGGGGGTGAGTTCGGTCCACGGCAGCGGTCGCCGCGTGACCTTCCACTGTGTCGGCGGGTCGAGCGGGTTTTCGATCACCGCGTGGGAGACTCCGGCGTTGACGAACCCGAACACACCGGAGTCCGACGACTTCTCGAACTCCCACAGAAACAGATGCACGCGCGCATCGACACATGCCCCCCCCAGCAACCAGTACCAGCGTTTCGGGTCATCTGGAATGAACAGGGCGGCGGGCTGATCCTGGGCGGCGGTCCCGTGGAAGAACTCGATCTGCGGGCCGTCGGGAGTGGGCGTCTGGACCCCGACCGAGTTGTTAATCATCTTCGAGTCGACGCGCCGACCCTGCTCGACCCGCCCCAGCAGTGTGTCGCTATAGAACCACAACAGCCGGTCCGGAGCGACCGGCACCGAGTAATTGCCGTCCGCTCCGATCCACCCGCTGGTCCGCTGAAACCGCTGGTCCCAGTCGGGAGCCGCTGTGGCCGAGACCACGCGCGGTGGCTCAGCGCTCTCGGCCACGGAGGACAGACTCACCAGAGCGATCCACAGACAGGTCATCATTCGCAGCATCAAGAGACTCCAGTGGTTCAACGAGAATGGGGGCTCCTGGATTCGCCCCAGGGAGGGATACGAACCCACAAATCTAGCGTTGACAGGCCACTAATACCTCCTGAAGAGTGTCGTCGTCGCGAGCCCCAGGGCGGCCCCGGACAGATCGGCCACCCAATCGAAGACACTCGCCGTGCGACCCACCGGGATTTGCAACAACTCGTCGCAGATCCCATAGAGGGCAATGACCAGCAGACAGACTCCCCCGCGCTGACACCCGCGAACGCGGCAAGTGGGCAGCAACAGCCCCAGAGGGAAGTAAGCCATCAGGTGCATCAGCTTGTCAGAGATCCGCCACGCCTGGGCCGTTTGCGGAACCGGGATGTGAGTGATGATGACCAGGACAACCCAAATGGCAACCAGTGTGCCGCGGCGCAGCGTCAGCCAGCGATCATCGGTCAAGAACTGGCGTAAGAGTGACATGCAGGAGAACTCAGTAACCATTCACACCCCGGCGGTGTGACGGGGCACTCGGCGGGGAGCAGTGAGGTGGTGGTGGGGTGGTGGGGTGGTGGTGGTTTTGGGCTTCGAGGGTGGTCGTGAGGAAGTCGAGGACATCGCGTTTTTGTTGGCGGCAGGTTTCGATGACGGTC
>JAYTWO010000373.1:0-14653 GCA_043743415.1 Planctomycetota bacterium | reverse complement strand
AAGAAAATCCCCGCCAGCCTGGCCGAGACGTTCGACCTGGAACTCGCCCGCTGTATGCAGGTGGCCGCCCAGTTCACCGAGAATTCCGACGAGGCCGAGAAGCTGCGAGTGGAGACCCGCGCCCAACTCGACAAGTTCCTGAAAGAGCATCCCACACATGCCGAGGCGGGTTCGGCGTTCGACACGCATGGCGTGCTCTCACTGACGATCGGTCAATCGAGCCTGAAGCAGGCGTTGTCTCAGAAAGATCCGAAGCTCAAGGAGCAGTTGCTGGCGAACGCCAAGATCGCCTTTGAGGAATCCCGTCCCCGCTTCACGGAGGCGGTCAAGCTCTTCCAAGCCCGGTTCGAGACCCTCTCGGAGGCATTCGAAGGCGCAGGCGAAGGCTCTCCGAAAATCCGCATGTCCAAGAAGCGACAGGCGGAGCAGCTATTCGCCGCGGAGGACGACTGGCTCAACGCCCGGTTCAATCTGGCGATGGTCGATTACCGGGTGGCCCAGACCTACTCCGACCCCAAGCACGCCGAAGTGAAACCATTGCTGGAAAAGGCCGAAAAGTCCCTCGATTCGATCTGGCTGGGATACGGGAGTGCCATGCCGGGTCTGCTGGCTCACTACTGGACCGGTCGTGTCAACGAACAGCTGGGCCAGATGGACAAGGCTCTGGACATCTATGACGAAGTCACCGGGAGCGAGCCGGACGCGACCGATGACATTCCGGAAGTGTTTGTCGACTTCTACGGGGAGAACTTTCTGCGACGTTTGCAGTTGCTGAATCAGCTCAACCGCCGCGATGAATACTTCTTCGTGGATGCCGAAGAGTGGCTGAAGGACAACATCGGTCGGAAAAGTGATGCCTACTACGGGGTGATCGTGGAGTTGGCGAAAGCCTATGCCACGGAGGCCGCGACTCAACCCGCAGCGGATAAGGCCAAGACGATGGCCAAGGTCGTGAAGGCGCTCCGCGACATCAAGACTGTGACCAGTGCCTACCAGGACGAAGCGATCACGCTGTACAACCTGCACGCCAAGGCGGGCGGTGAAGAGGTGATGGAGATCAAGACGTTTGACGAGGCGCTGGCCCTCGCCAACACCGCCATGAAGAACCAGGACCCCGCCGCCGCAATCGAAGCGCTCGAGCGCGCGTGGGTCTTGAAAGACCAGGAGAAGAACAAGGATCGGCTGGAGTCGGTGCAGTATCAACTGGCCCTGGCCAAGTACCTGTCGAATGACATTGCCGGAGCATTTACGCTCGCCGACAAATTCGCCCATGACTCTCCCGATTCGAAGTTAGCGCCCCCGGCGGCGGCACTGGCCATTAAGGCTGCGTTGTATCTCTACTCCAAAGCGACCGACCGACCGGCTGCGGAAAAGCAGTTGAACGGCATCATCACCTACACCCTGCAGAAGTGGCCGAACAACGTGGAATCCGATGACGCCCGGATCGCCCTGGGAAGCCTGAAGACGTTCCAGGGGGATCTCCCGGGAGCCATCGCCATCTACGGAAAGCTCAACCCGGCTTCGGATCGGTTTGCCCAGTCGCAGAGCCTCACGGCCAAAGCCCATCGGCACCTCTTTGCGGTGGCCCGGCAAGCGAACAAACTGGATGATGCCGCCAAGGCTCATCGGGTACAGGCCCAGAGTCTGTTTGAGCAGGCCCTGGCCACCGCCAGCAAATCCCTCAAGGCCGAGGACGAAGCGGTCGTCGCGGAATGCCGTCTGAACCTGGGTGAGATGCTGCTGGAAGACGCTCAGGTGGACCAGGCGCTGGCGATGCTGACCCCGCTGGAAACCAAGATCCGCGAGACGAATCCGCAGACATTGGATAACACACAACTCCGCACGCTCCTGTCAGCCGTCAAGATTCACAGTGCCCAGAAGAACCTCGCTGGAGCCTTGGCTTGTGGCTTGTTGTTGTTGGAAAAGGGACCGGACATTCCGCCAGTCAATTCCGGTCTGGTCCGAGTGACCGGACTGCTGCGGGATGACTACAAGGCCGATTTGGGGCAGGTCATGTCACTCGCGGCGATGGAGTCGCCGGAAGAAGCGCTCGTCAACGCCGCGAATATCAAAGTCGAGGCTTCCAAGAAGGCCCTCGTCGACATCCTCGAAAAGCTGGCCCCCCGGACGCAGTTGAGCCTTCCGGAAATGGTCGCGATTGGAGACTACGCCTCGGACGCGGGGCTGAGTGAACTCGCCAAAAAGACATATCAGAGTGCCCTGGAGGTGGGCCAGAAGCAGCCCGCCAAGACCCCGCAGACGGCAGGAGCCCTGACCCGGGTGCAGGCCGCGCTGATCGGACTCTTGCGAGCGAATCGCCAGTTCCCCGAAGCGCTGGTCCAGGTCGACGCTCTGATCGCCGCCAATCCGAAAGCCCTCGATCCCAAAATGGAACGGGCGCGGATCCTGCATGGCATGGCCGAAGACGATCCCACCAAGTGGGCCGACGCCACCACCGAGTGGGGCAAGCTGCGCACGCTCCTCCAAGGGTCTCCGAAAAAGCCGCCGGAGTATTATGAGATCATCTACAGCATGGCTCAATGCTTCGCAGGTCAAGCCCGCAATGCGCCCGACCAGAACACGGCGGCCGCGCACAAGAAGAACGCGAATTCCCTGCTGAATGCGACTCTGGCCCTGTCTCCAGACTTGAACGGCCCGGAGACGGTCGCGAAGTTCAAGGCGCTCCAGGAAGAGTTGAAGAAGAAGTAGTCGCTCGACCGGCTCGTCGACGCGAGATGTCAGTGATTCTCCGCCCCGCCCTTGAGCCGCGACGCGAAGCACTCTCGGTTCACCGGGACTTCGCGGACGGCGTCGCAGAGCGACGCCGTGGTCCGCTTCGCCGCTTGAACAACTCTCTTTTCCATCTCGAATCACGCCCACGGTCTTCGCTCGCAGGCGTCGCACCTCCTGGATTCGATGGTCACGATTGAATCAATCCGCAGCGTCTGAACCAAGCCAACCTAGTTTCTGTGACGGACATTTGAATTCACCAGGGGTTAGGTTCTGCGGCCCCAGCCCTTGGCACTGACTTTAGCCCAGTCACCCGATGCGTCAGCGCGGGAAGCACAGGGAAATGTCGCTTTCGCTCGGCCCTCGCTGACGCGTCGGGTTGCTAAAGTCAGTGCCAGTGGGCCCCAGCCCCTGGCTCCATTGAGTGCTGTTTCGGGAATTGAACATCCAGATTTACCTGACGCATCACCCTCGAATCAGAGCTCCCGCCCTCTCTCTGAATACTCGATTCCATGCACGATTGGCGGTAATGCTTGAGTCATTTCGCATCTCTATTCTCTGAAACTCTTTGTGTCACGCCCGCGAATCTAGAACGCCTCGCGAACCGCTTCCACTGGGAGGACCGTGACTTCCGGCACGTCTTATGCGGCGCTGACAGGGAGTGGGCACCACAGGCTCTTCAGCCAACCGTGTCGGCCCCCTCCCGAATCAGGGGGCGAAGCGTTTCTCGATACGGGATCTCTACTCCTGCTTCCGCAGGAAGGAAGGTTGTCATGTTAAAAAAACTCTTTCAAGATGAGTCCGGGTTTATCGTGAGCGCGGAACTCATCCTCATCGCCACGCTGCTGGTGATCGGACTGATTGTGGGCCTCAGCGAGGTCCAGCATGCCACAGTCTCGGAACTGAACGATGTCGCCGATGCGATTGGCGAATTGAACCAGAGCTATTTCTATAGCGGGTTCAGCAGTCGTCACTTCTTCGCTCTGTTCAACATCCATGCCACGACCTACGGATCGGGCTTCGTAGATCAACGCGATGATTGCGACAACAATCAGTGCGATCTCGCTTGCGATGCCCCGGTCAACGAAACCCCCAAGCTGTAGGAAGTTGTGGGGGCAGAAGTCTCACGACTTCTGTCACGGATGTTGAGATTCGACCAGGGCGGGGTTCTGCGGACCCGGCTCTGGGCCTTTTCTGTGCATCCAGAAAGCTGCCAGGCATGCACCACGCAGCGACAGAGGTACTGGCGTACGACGGGGTCCACCGGGATGAGATCCCGCGTGAGATGCAGGCGGAGTCGGACCTGATGCCCCGAATGCGCCAGTGATCCGCGTCGCTTCTCGCCGAGAAACTGGCGGTCTGAGGGGATGCCAGCGATTCGGTTCGGGGATTGGTTCACGCGACCGTCGACAGCCACAGAGCAGAATCACTGCCTTGCCTTCGGGATGGAGTTCGTTGCGGGGCTCCTCTTCCGGTGATGTCGCTTCGCTCAACCACCGGCTATTCTCTGGTATCCCTCCGGGATGGAGTGAGCGGCGGCGATCTGGGCGGATTGCAGCGAGGTCTGTCGCCTTTCGCGGGAGCGAAAGACGACACGGAACGAACGAGAACCCGCATGAACTTCCTACTCACCTTTCGCATCGCCTGGCGCGCCCTCGCCAAGAACAAGATGCGGGCCGGGTTGACCGTCCTGGGCATCGTCATCGGCATCGCCGCGGTCACGACGATGGTCTCGCTCGGACAGAGCGCGGGGGCCTTGGTCCAGGGGCAGTTCGAGGCGCTGGGCACCAATGTGATTCTGGTGTTTCCGGAGACGCATCGGCGACAGGGGGTGTCGAGCAACTCCGTGAAGCTCAATGCCCGAGACGCTGCGGCGATGGCCACCGAGTGCCCGTCGATTCTGGCGGCCTCTCCGATCGTCGGTGCGGCGGGGCAGGTCATTTATGGCAGCGCGAACACGACTCCATCGGAGATGCTGGGGGTCAGCGAGGATTATCTGATCGTCCGCAACTGGGGCATCCGCAGCGGAGAGTTCTTCACCGATCGCGATGTTTCCAGCGCGAACAAGGTGTGCGTCATCGGGCATACGCTGGTGGCCAAGCTGTTCCAGACGGAAGACCCGATCGGTAGCACGATCCGCGTCAAGAACATCCCGTTTCGCGTGGTGGGGATCCTGGAAAAGAAGGGAGCCAACATGGTGGGGCAGGACCAGGACAACATCATCCTGATGCCGTACACCACGGTCCGTAAACGACTTCAAGGATCGGAGTTTGACAACGTCCACGCCATCATGGCTTCGGCCCGTACGACAACGTTGATGGCCCAGGCTCAGGCGGAAACCGATCAACTCTTGCTGGAGCGGCACCGGATTCAGGCGGGCGAACCGCGCGACTTTAAGGTCGCCAACACGACCGAAATCGCCAACATGTTCGGCGTCGTGACCGGCACGCTCACGCTGATGCTGTCGAGCATCGCTGGCATTTCGCTGCTCGTGGGCGGCGTGGGGATCATGAACATCATGCTGGTCTCCGTCACCGAGCGAACGAAAGAGATTGGCATTCGCATGGCCGTCGGGGCCACACCGGGGGATATCCTCAAGCAGTTCCTGGTCGAGGCGGTGCTGCTCTCCTGCGTCGGCGGCATGATCGGGTTTGCGATGGGAGTGGCTGCCTCGATCGGGCTCGTGACGCTCATCAACGCCTTCACCGCCGGCACCCAGTGGACGCACCAAGTCTCGCTCACAGCCGCCGTCGTGGCGTTTCTATTCGCCGCGGCGGTGGGGGTGTTCTTCGGGTTTTATCCGGCGCGGCGGGCCAGTCAGTTGGATCCGATTGATGCGCTGCGGTATGAGTAAGGGAGGGAAGACGAGAGAGTCGAGATGAGAGAATAAAGCCATCGGGGAAGCCGATAGTTCGACACCACTCTGTCGATCAACCATCAACTCGTTTCACCTGCCCAGCGAGATCAGCCACTTCAGCAGCGTCTTCGTCCAGGGCGTCAGTCGCGTCTTGTTGTACTGATCGCCGATTTTGCGGAGGGCATCGGCTTGGGTGGGATAGGGATGGATCGTGGCGGCGAGGCCCTGGAGACCGATGCCGTTTCGCATGGCGAGAGTGACTTCGGAGATCATCTCTCCCGCGTGAGGCGACGCGATGGTGGCTCCGACGATGCGGTCAGTGCCTCGACGGACATGGACCTTGACGAAGCCTTCGGTCTGGCTGTCGAGGATCGCGCGGTCGACGGTGTCGAGCGGTTGAGTGAATGTGTCGATGGCGATCCCGTCTCGCTCGGCGTCCGAGGGGAGCAGGCCGACGTGCGCGACCTCGGGAGACGTATAGGTACACCACGGGATGATGAGGCGGCTGGCCTTCGCCCAGCCCCAGAACAGAGCGTTCTGGATCACGATACGGGCCATGAAGTCAGCGGCGTGCGTGAACTTGAACCGCGAGCAGATGTCTCCGGCGGCGTAGATGCGGGGGTGGGTGGTGCGCAGGCGGTCATCGACGGTGACGCCGTGTTTGTCATAGGCCACGCCCGCCACATCGAGGTCGAGTCCCTCCACATTGGGGGCACGGCCGGTGGCGACGAGGACGGCGTCGAACGTGTCGCGGTGTTCGTCGGTGCCGGTGCGAGAGACGATCGTGGTCTCGGAGTCGTGGCGAGTGACGGACTCCACTCGCGTGTTCAGTCGCACGTCGATCCCCTCGCGACGGAACACAGCGAGGAGTAACGCGGATGCTTCGGAGTCGTCCTTCCCCAACAGGCGATCCGAGGGTTCGTACTGCGTGACGCGAGAGCCGAACCGGGCGAAGCACTGGGCCATCTCGCAGCCGATCGGGCCGCCGCCGATGACGGCGAATCGCTTCGGGCATTCGGTGAGGTTGAAGAGGGTTTCGTTCGTCAGCGCCCCGGCGTCGGCCAGTCCCGGAATCGGGGGCACAAAGGCCCTGGCACCGGTGCAGATCGCGGCCTTCTTAAAGGAGAGGGTTCTGTCGGCGACTTGAATGGCGGCTCCGCCCTCCACGAACCGGGCCTGACCAAAATAAACATCGACGCCGAGGGAGCGGAACCGCTCGGCGGAGTCATGCACACTGATCCCGGCCCGCAGACGGTGCATGCGCTGCATGACCTGGGCGAAGTCAACGGTTGTCTCGTGGCCGGGCCCCCCAGGTCCGGGCGGAACGGACGTGGGCGTCCGTGCTACGACAGAGACCCCGAACTCCCCTGCCCCTCTCACCGTCGCCGCCACGCGCGACGCCCGAATGATCGCCTTCGACGGCACGCACCCGGAGTTGAGGCAATCCCCACCCATCAGATGCCGCTCCACCAATGCCACCCTCGCCCCCACTCCCGCCGCCCCCGCAGCTGTGACGAGCCCCGCTGTGCCCGCCCCGATGACGACGAGGTCATACCGCCGGCTGGGGACCGGATTGATCCAATTCGCGGGATGAACGCGCTCGGTGAGTTCGCTGTCGAACGAGTCGGGTGGGGCGAGAGGAGGCATGCCACGCGTTGTACCGCCCAGACCGTTGTCAGAACAACCAAGCCCCGTGGGTGGCGGGGTCAGAAGGCTTTGCGCAGGGGGCTCCGTGACGTGATCGGGGGGGCAAAGGGGGGCAAAGGTGTCAGGAACCGTTTCCGATCAGAAATGACCTAGAACGGTTATCGACACCTTTGATATGCCCCTCTCTCTGCGCTCGGCCCTCGCAACGCGTCGGGTGACTGATCCTGGATACCGCCAATTGGCGAATGCACCCTTTGTCCCCTCCCGAGAATAATCCGATCCCCCAGCGCATCTCATCCCGGTGAGTGGCTGAATGCAGCCTGCGGAGTGCGAGGTTCTCAGTAATTCTCATCGATTCAGGAGTCGGAAATGCGTCGTTTGCTGTTGTGTGCGTTGGTGCTCGGTCTCGGAATGGGCAGCGTGTCTGGCGAGGACAAGAAGGACGAGAAGAAGAAGCCCGATCCCGCTGAGGTGTTTAAGAAGAAGGACAAGGACAGCAACGGTTCGCTGACCCTCGAAGAGTTCATGGGCAAGAAGATCTCCGAAGACCCCGAGAAGTCGGAGAAGGCCAAGAAAGCCTTCGCCGCCAAGGACAAGGACAGCGACATGAAGCTCACCCTGGAAGAGTTCAAGGCCATGCCCGAGAAGAAGAAGCCCTAATCGAGGTGCTTCGCTCTGTTCCCATCAAACGCGAGGCGTGAACCGCCTCGCGTTTTCGTTTTCGTGGGATAGGCTTCCAGCCTGTCATCGACAGCTAGCCCATCGACGTATGACTCTCGGATTCACAAGCTGGCCATCAGTGGCTGTCGTTCTCAGTCGCTGACAGGCTGGAAGCCTCTCCCACGGGTTTGCGTTTATTCGATCGCGTGTTCCCAACCCCCATGCGGCAGATCTTCGGTTCCTTGGGCCGTCTGCAAACGACAGCCGGGTTGTTCATCCACCGTCCCGATGCGGACTGGTGTCCAGTCATGCGGGGGATCTGCGAGCAACCGCTCCCCCGCCGTGGGTGATACGGTAAACAGTAACTCAAAGTCCTCGCCATCGGTCAGCGCCCGGCGCAGCTGTTCCGCCTCGGGAAGTGTCCGATCGACATCGAAATGGATGGGGATCGAGCGGGCGTCCAGGGTGGCCCCGACTCCGCTCTGGTCGAGGATATGTCGCAGGTCCGAAGCGACGCCGTCGCTGAGATCGAGCATCGCCGTGACCGGCACGCGCTGGACGAGGTCGAGGGCCTCGCGGACTCTCGGCGTGAATGTCAGGTGTCGACCGCTGCGCAGACTGCCGCCCAGTGGACCGGTCACGAAGAGCCAGTCACCGGGGCGTGCTCCGCTCCGCAGAATTCGACGCCCACCCACCGTCTCACCCACCAGCGTGATGCTGATGACGAGGGGGCCATCCCAGCTATTGGTGTCGCCCCCCGCGATCGCGACGTGGTACGTCTGAGCGAGTTCGGCCATGCCTGCGTAGAGGGCTTGGGCGAGATCGCGGCCTCCGTGGCGCGGAAGCGCCCAACTGATGAAGGCGGCCAGCGGACGGCCCGCCATGGCAGCGATATCGCTGAGGTTGACGGCGAGGGCCTTGCGTCCGATGAGCTGGGGATCTGTTTGGCCGACAATGAAATGTCGCCCGTCCATCAGCATGTCGGTCGTGACGATGACCTCTTCGCCGGGAGTCGGGGCCAGCAGCGCGGCGTCATCCCCGATGCCGACGGGCACCTGCGGATGCGGGGCGGAGTGCTGTCGAATCCAGTCGATCAGCTGGAACTCGCCGAGACCGTTCATCGGAGTTGCCTTGGAGAGGATGACTGGAGAGAGAGCCCGCAGTGCATTCTACGGCGACATCAGGAGAGAGGAAGAGGACTCATCGTGCAGATACGGAATCTGTTTTCATCCCCACATGCGCCAGGAAAAGGATGGGAACACTGATCTGCGCTGATCGACACTGATCCTGGCCAGGATCAGTGTCGATCAGCGCAGACCAGTGTTCCAAACCTCTGGAGTGAACACGCTTGCGGAAGCTGCACTCAGAAAGTGGCGCTGTTCAACTAATCTGATCAGACAAAGTGTAATTAGAAATCTGGCCAAGTAAGATGCGGGGCAGGGCGAATTTCCTCCATCGGCAGCTCCTGCCCGATGGCCTGTCTCCTCCACCCCAGTCACCCCCTCTCATGCCATTCGACTCCCCCGAATCCGTCATGCGTCACGCGATCCAATTGGCTCAGCGCGGGTTGGGATCTGTCGAGCCGAACCCTCCCGTCGGCGCGGTGCTGGTGGATGAACGCGGGAACCTCATCAGCGAGGGTTGGCACCAGCGGTTCGGTGGTCCGCATGCCGAGGTCCATGCCCTGGCCGCTGCCGGGGAACTCGCGCGGGGGGCCACTCTGTATTGCACCCTTGAGCCCTGTTCGCATCAGGGGAAGACTCCACCGTGTGCCCCCGCTGTCATTGCCGCCGGAATTCGGCGGGTGGTCATTGGCACGCGCGATCCCGCTCCGCATGTCGACGGGCGGGGGATTAAACTGTTGCGAGAAGCCGGGATCGAAGTGGAGGTGGGGCTCTGTGAACCCGAGGCTCGCCGCCTGATCGCCCCGTTTCGCCGACTGATGCTGGAGGGCCGTCCATGGGTGCATGCCAAATGGGCCATGTCGCTCGATGGTCGCATCGCCACTCGCACGGGTGATTCGAAGTGGATCACGAATGACCTGTCTCGGGCCAAGGCGCACGAACTGCGAGGTCGCTGCGATGCGATCGTGGTCGGCGTCACGACCGTACTTCAGGACGACCCGCAGCTCACCGCGCGTCCGTCAGGACCAAGGGTCGCCTTGCGCGTGGTTCTCGATTCACAAGCCCGCACTCCGCTGAGTTCCCAGTTGGTACGAACCGCACAGGAACTGCCGGTCCTGGTGGTGACATCTCCGCAGGCTCCCGCCGAACGGGTGGAGGCATTGCGGACTGCGGGTGTCGAGGTTCTGAGTGTGGCCGGAGATCCCAGCGATCCGGACCGCCCTGCCCTGCGGTTACTGCTCGAAGAATTGGGACGCCGCCGGATGACTCACGTGCTGCTCGAAGGCGGAGCCGGTGTTCTGGGTTCCGCGTTCGAGGGCGGACTGGTCGACGAGTGCCACGTCTTTGTGGCTCCGCGCATCATCGGGGGCCGAGACGCACTGTCATCCGTGGGAGGAGTTGGCAGTGAGCGGATGCAGGACATCCGGTCACTGACCGCTGTGCAGTTCACACCATTGGGAGACAATGTTTACCTGCACGGTGACTGGCCCGCCGCTGAGTAGAGCTGTGGCCGCATGCTCCGCAGAGGAACCGCGTGCCTCACCGAATTACTTCGACAAGGCGGCCTTTGTCGACACCCATTGCTTCTGAACCGCGATGTCCTGCGCGCGGTCGGCACACTTCGCCATCTGACTCAACAGTCTGGCTCGGGTCGCTGGGTCCAGTTGCGGCGATAAATTCTGCACCGCCAGCATGCCGTTGGAGACCAGCATCACACGTTCAAAATGCTGCGTTGCTTCCTCGTCATTCTTCACGGCCGAGGGATCCAGCGTCCAGTCGGCAGCCTCGACGAAGAGTCGCTCGATGACCGGCAACCCTTGTGTGGAGTTCTGCCTCGCGAAGCCCACGGCGGCGTTCACCCGAGTCATCTGGTCGGAGTCGTCCAGCAAAGCACCCAATCGCTCGCGAGCCTCCGGCGAGGTCAACGTGCCGAGAATATAGGTCGCCTGGTGCCGGGACAGCAGCTCCGACTCCTGTGAGATCTCAATGATGCGGGTCGTCAGGTTCGGCATCTGGACCGGTTGTTTGCGATCCACGTACGCCCGACCACAAATGACTGCCAGTGAGTTCAGAGCCTGCTTCCGGATTTCGCGATCGCGGGTTCCCTCAGTCGCGCTCAGCAGCACGGGGACCGCTGTCTCGGGCACATCGAGCAGGCCCACCGCCTTGAGCATGAAGTCGGTTTGCTGAGTCTCTTCTTTGGAGGGGGTCGTTTTCTTGAGCAGTTCCGTGAGGATATCCGCGAGGGCGGTGGCCACCTCGGGATTCGACGCGAGGTGTTGCCCCTGCTCCTTCCGAAAAGCGTCATCTTGTAACACATGGGCCAAGTCGAGCGACGAACGCTGGCGCACGTGAGCGTTCTCGCTGCGCACGTCCGTCACCAGTTGTCGCCAGTCGGCTTCGCCAGAGGCCAACCGTCCAAACAACAAATACACCCCGATGATGACCATCACGATCACCGCTGGCACCACGAACAACTGGACAATAAACCCGGCTGACGGCGGCTGCACTGGCGGCAGTAGCGGCTCGTGAGTCCCCTCAGCCGGCGTCTCCGCCCCCACCGTCCAGCGGTCCTTGTACAAGGAGTCGGGAGCATTGTCGTCAGCGGGGGGAGGGGAGTCGGGCATGGGGGGAGGGTTTATGGTTGAGGGACCGGTGGCTGGATTGCGTCGTAGCCACCTTCGCCAGAAGGTGGGCGAGTGGGGGCGACATGGCGTCGTGAGGAACCGGGCGTCGGCATTCTGACTCGTTCGAGGGCGTGATCCCTCCGCCCACGTTCTGGCGAACGTAGCTACCTTCGCAGTCTCTCAACGTTCCTACCCCACCTCCGTCGCGGTACAAGCGAACTCCAGTCGGCAACTCACTTTCCCCTCGCAGGTCACTTTCCCCTTGAGGTAGAACGTGTTCTGCAACCGTTCGGTGAGTTCGACTTCCATCTCGATCGTCTGGTTCGGTCGCACCATCGACCGGAACTGGACGTTGTTGAGGCGGGTCACAACCGGGGCCACGTTACTCCCGGCGGGCAGCAGCCGGGAGATCAACACGGCTGCGGCCTGGAACGCCGCCTCGCACTGGATCACGCCTGGCAGGATCGGGAAGTGCGGGTAGTGCCCCCGGAACAGATCGAGGTCCGAGGGGAGATGCTTGCGAGCCACGATCCGCGTGTCCGAAATCTCGGTCACTTCGTCCAGCCACAGAAACGGGTCGCGATGCGGGATCGCGTCTTTGATGTCGTCGAGCGTCATGGGGAAGTTGTCAGTTTTCAGTCATCAGTTTTTCGTGAAGAGTCGCGGAGCAATCCGTCTCAATTTTCCGCGTCTTCACTGACCACTGAAAACTGACGACTGAAAACTTGCCATCAGAACTTCCACCCGTCCGGCAACACAGTACGCCGTGGCACCACAATAATCCCGTCTCGCACGACCAGCGGCCCACGTTCCCCGTTCTCGGGAAAACCGGGCGGCAGTTTGATCACGCAATTGGCCCCGATCGAACAGTTCTTATCCACGATGGCCCGCTCAATGATCGTCCCCGCTCCAATCCCCAGTTGCGGCTGCCCCTCGATGTGATTGGCCCGCACATCGTGACGGAAATAGTCGGCCCCCATCAGCACCGAGTCCTTGATCTGAGCCCCAGACCCGATCGTCGACCGCAGCCCGATCGAGCTATTCTTGATCACCGCCGCCGCTTCGATGGTGCATCCATCGGCGATCATGCTGCGGAGAATGGTCGCGCCCTCGATTCTCGTCGGTGGGAGGAACCGGGGCCGCGTGTAGATCGGAGCGTCCTTCAGATCGAGGTCGAACGGCGGGTTCGGACCGGCCAGGGCCAGGCTCGCCTCGTAGAAGGCCAGGATCGTACCGATGTCCTCCCAGTACCCATCGAACAGATGCAACTGGACCTTGCGAGCACGAATCGACATGGGAAAGACTTCCTTACCGAAGTCCTCGTAGTCAGTCTTCTCCAGCAGATCGACCAGCGTGTCGCGATTGAACAGGTAGATCCCCATGCTGGCGATGTATTCGCGACCCTGACTGGGGATCCCCTGGGCGTCAATCCACTTCGAATCGGTGTGAACCATCCGCAGTTCTTCGACCGTTTTCGGCTTCTCCAGAAACCCCTCGACCCGACCGGAATGATTCACCCGCATGATGCCGAAGCCAGCGGTCTGCTCCTGTGGCACGGGCAGGCCCGCGATCGTCACATCGGCCCCATTCATCGTGTGCGTTTCCAGCATCTGCCGGAAATCCATCCGATACAGCTGGTCCCCCGACAGGATCAACACATAGTCGATGCCGGGCTGCTTCAGATGGCGCAGCTGCTTGCGAACGGCATCGGCGGTGCCTTGATACCAGTCGGCCCCCTCGTTGGTCTGCTGCGCCGCGAGAATCTCGACGAACCCGCCGTTGAACGGATCGAAGGTGTACGTCTGGCGAATATGCCGGTGCAGGCTCACCGAGTTGAACTGCGTCAGGAGATAGATCCGCCGGACTCCACTGTTGATGCAGTTGGAGATCGGGATGTCGATCAGCCGGTATTTCCCGGCCAGCGGCACAGCGGGCTTCGACCGATCCCCCGTCAGCGGCAACAACCGCGTCCCCTTGCCGCCCCCGAGTACGATGCAAACCATGTTGTCCATGATCAAGCTCCTGTGGTGAATCGAAGAGGGGATGAAGCCCCGCTCGCAGCCCGGAGACCTCATGCGTGCAATGTACCCGAGAGACACCATACGGGAATAGGCAATGTGATGGACTCAGGCGAAAAACACACGTTCCGCCGTCCCACGCAGCAGTTGCTCCCGATCCTTCGCACTCAAAAAATCGCAGTGCGTCGTCAGCAGCTTCAGCGAGTCGCTGTACGTGTTCGGTGCGTTCAACTGATACGGCGAGTCACTGCCCCACATCAGACGCTCGACGCCGTAAGCGGTGATCAACTGCCGAATCATGGGGATCAGTTCGGTGTGTGGAGGCTTCTTCTCCCCTAGGGCGTAGTAGGCGGAGACCTTCACATGGACGTGCTTATGCTTCGCCAGATCAGTCAGCGTCTGGACCTGGGCCGCATCCACCGGACCCGCCATGCCGATGCGGGCGAAGTGGTCGATCACGACGCGCGTGTCGGGGTACTTGGTACACATGTCTTGGACCTGGGCCAAATCGTCCGGACCGATGAGCGGGCAGATCGCGCTCCCCTGCTTCGCCGCATGCGCCCACATCGCGCACATTCCGGCGGAGTCCTTCCACAGCTCCTTCCCCCCCTCACCCGGACGGATGCGGAACCCACGCATGCCCAGTGTATACAGATTGGCCATGTCTTTGACGGGGTGCGGCTGGTCGGCCTCAATGCAGGCGACACCGGAGAACTTGCCGGGGAACTTGGCGATGCTGTCGGTGATGTAGCTGTTGTCGAGGCCGTGATACGGCTTGTGCTGGATCAGGACCACCCGCCCGACGCCATGCTTCCCGGCCAGCTCGAGCAGTTCCTCGGCGGTGAAGCTGTCGGGCTGGAGGTCGTCGACTGTCTGCTTCCCGGCCAGCGGGTACTGGGCCACATCGCGGGTCCAGATGTGTGAGTGGGCATCGATCCACCCCTCTGGTTTCGCATCTGCGACCGATGCTGTGGAAGCGAGTGCGGTCAT